>CAYMTC010000041.1:0-10852 GCA_964393265.1 uncultured Thermoleophilia bacterium | reverse complement strand
GAGATAATGAGCGGTGACTGGAGTTCAGACGTGTGCTCTTCCGATCTATCCTTCTCCAGATCCTCGAGGACGGTCGGCTCACGGACTCCCAGGGACGCACTGTGGACTTCCGCAATGTGATCCTCATCATGACCAGCAACGTGGGCGCCGCTACCATCAGCAAGAACACACCTTTGGGGTTCGCGCAGAGCAGTGAGACAGGCCTCAGTTACGAGGACATGAAGGGCCGTATCACCGGCGAGCTCAAGAAGCTCTTCCGGCCCGAGTTCCTCAACCGGGTCGACGAGGTCATCGTCTTCCACAAGCTCAGCAAGGACGAGATCCGTCACATCGTCGACCTTCTGGTGGCACGGGTCCAACAGCAGTTGGATCCTCATGGGGTCACTCTGCGACTCACCGAGGCCGGACGCGATGTGCTGGTGGAAAAAGGCTTTGACCCCACGCTAGGCGCCCGCCCGCTGCGGCGTGCTATCCAGCGCTACATCGAGGACAAGCTGTCCGATGCCATGCTCGAGCGGCAGTTCCCGCGTGGCACGGTGGTCGTCGTCGATGGGCGTGACGACGACACGGTGCTCACCGTCAATGGTCAGCAGATCGCTGGCGCGGTGGACATGCCCATGGTGAGCTTGGACGAGCTCGCCCTGGCCGCTCAAGGTCCTTCGCCGGCGGATGTGGCCGACGACGCGCCGGTCGCCGGCGTGCCGGGAGAAGCCGTCTGAGGCCGCTGTCCCAAGGCACTCGATGAGCCATCGCCAAGCTGCGGTCTTCGTCTGCAGCCAGTGCGGGCACCGTGAGGCGAAGTGGCATGGTCGGTGCCCGGAGTGTGGCGCCTGGAACTCGTTTGTCGAGGAGCGCGTGATTGCACCCGGAACCGGGCCGCGGGGTGGCCGCGCGGACGCGGCCACCGAGCCGGGAGTCACCGTGGCGCTCGCCGAGGTCGGCGCGGCGTCTGTGGCCCGATTCAGTTCTGGCAGCGATGAGCTGGACCTCGTCCTGGGCGGGGGTATCGTGCCGGGATCGGTCGTCCTGGTCGGAGGAGAACCGGGCATAGGCAAGAGCACGCTGCTGCTGCAGGTCCTGGATGCGGTATCGGCGGCGCGGCCCGTCTTGCTCGTCTGTGGCGAGGAGTCCCCCGCCCAGGTCAAGCTCCGTGCGGGGCGTGTCTGTCAGGCGCCAAAGGCCATTCGAGTGCTGGCCGAGACCGAGCTGGAGACCGTGCTGGCCACGGCGCGGGTCGAGGCGCCCGAGCTGCTGGTCGTGGACTCGGTCCAGACGCTCTATAGCCGGACTTTGAGCTCGGCGCCAGGGAGCGTCTCGCAGGTGAGAGAGGCCGCGGCGGCGCTCCAGCGCTTCGCCAAAGACAGCGACACGGCCGTGTTCCTTGTGGGGCACGTCACGAAGGACGGTGCTCTAGCCGGGCCTCGCGTACTCGAGCACGTGGTCGACACCGTCCTGCAGTTCGAGGGTGACAAGACACGCTTCCATCGAGTGCTGCGCGCCGTCAAGAATCGGTTTGGATCCACGAACGAGCTTGGAGTGTTCGAGATGGGTCCGCGGGGGCTCACCGCGGTGGCCGATCCCTCGCAGGCGTTCATGGCCGGGCGTAGTCAGCGCCCCGGATCGTGTCTGCTGGCGGCACTGGAAGGCACAAGGACCTTCCTGGTCGAGGTGCAGGCGCTGGTGCACCCGAGTGAACTGGCGGTGCCGCGGCGGGTGGCCACGGGGTTCGACCGCACGCGTCTCGCGATGATCACGGCCGTGCTGGGCCGCCACACGGGGCTGACGTTGTCCGGGGCCGACGTTTTTGTTAACATAGCAGGTGGAATTCGCATCGAGGAGCCTGCTGCCGATATGGCTGTCGCGGCCGCTATTCTCTCGGCAGACCGCGGGCTCCCGTTGCATCTTGCTACCGCAGTATTTGGTGAGATCAGTCTTACCGGCGAGATCCGTGCCTCCGGGCAACCGGAGCGGCGCGTCGCGGAGGCGGCCAAGGCAGGCTGTCAGACTGTCCTGCTGCCAGCCGCCGATGTGCGCGGCCATCTCGCGCGCCAGCCTTCGGCGGTCGGCGTGTCGGACGTCAGCGTCCTTGCCGCGTGCCTCTTCGGTGCAGGGCGAGCTCAAGGTCGCAGCGTCGACCGGGCGATGGACCGGGAGGTGTGAGTCTCTTGTATAGAGTCGGAGACAAGGTCGTATATCCGCACCACGGAGCGGGGCGCATCATGCAGATCGAGGAGAAAGAGGTCCTCGGCGAGCGCCGTTCGTATCTCACGATCCAGATCCTGCACAACGATATGACGGTCATGGTGCCCGTCGAGAACGCCGATCGCACGGGGCTGCGGCGCGTCGTCGAGGAGCACGTGGTCGACGAAGTCATCGCGGTGCTGCATGGCAATCCCACCAAGATGCCCAAGAACTGGAGTCGCAGGTACAAGCACAACCGTGAGAAGCTCAAGACCGGCGACATCTTCGAAGTCGCTGAAGTAGTGCGCAACCTAGCTGTGAGGCACGCGGACAAGGGGCTCTCCACCGGCGAGAAGCAGATGTTCTCCAAGGCGAAGAAGATCCTGGCATCTGAGCTGATGTACGCCCGGAACTTCACCGAAGACGAGGCGCAGGAGTACCTCGAGAGCATCCTCGCCGAGATCCCACCATCAGCAGAAGGCTGTGCGGAGGCTGACGCGCTCGACGAGTTCGAGCACGTCGCGCCAGCCTCCTGACAGGCGCTTCGATGCCACGCTCCTCGACCTTCAAGGGGAGCGCCGTGTTCGTACCGATCACGCGCGTCGTCTTCCTCCTGCTCGGCGGCGTGGCGGGCTACGAGGTGGCGCTGCTCAACCAGCGCACCCAGTTCATCCCGGTGAGTACTCGCACCTGGGAGATCGTGGCCATCGTGCTCATGACGCTGGCCGGCGCCGTCGTCGGTTACCTCATCGGATGGCTCCTGGCGCGCCTCATCGTGCGTATCATGGGCAGCCTGGACGAGGCGATCGCTCACCACAGCGGTGCGGAGCTCCTAGTCGTCTTCATCGGACTGCTGGTCGGCCTGGGCATCGCGGCACTGCTCAGCCTGGGCGTGTCGAGAGTCCCGGTGGTCGGTGTGTACCTGCTCATCCCGGTCTTCCTCATCTGTGCGTACGTCACCGCCTACGTCGCGCAGCGCAAGGCCGCTGAGATACTCCGGCTGCTCGGCTTCAAGTCGAGGGCGCCTACAGTGGCCGGGGCCGGCGCCAAGGCGCTCGACTCCAGCGCTCTTATAGACGGACGTATCGTGGACGTGGCCAAGGCTGGGTTCGTCGACGGAGAGCTCCTGTTGCCACGCTTCGTGCTCGAGGAGCTGCAGCGGGTCGCCGACTCCTCAGATCCCGAGAAGCGTGTGCGGGGGCGGCGAGGCTTGGACTTCGTGCAGAAGCTGCAGGAAGTCAGCCCGAACGCCCGCGTTCTCGACGTCGACTACCCCGATCTCAGCGAGGTCGATGCGAAGCTCTTGCGGCTGGCGAGCGCCTTGCAGGCAGCCATCGTCACGACCGACTACAACCTCAACAAGGTCGCACGCATACAGAAGGTGCCGGTGCTCAACGTGAACGAGCTGGCCAATGCGGTCAAGTCGCCGGTCTTGCCAGGCGAGGAGATCGAGGTCCGTATCCTCCGCGAAGGCCGCGAGGCGCACCAGGGGGTAGGCTACCTCGACGACGGCACCATGATCGTCGTCGAGGACGGCCGCGAGAAGGTGGGCTCCACTGTGCGGGCAGAGGTCACGAGTGTCCTGCAGAGCCCGTCGGGCAAGATGATCTTCGCGCGCGCCGAGAAGGATGTGGCGGCGCGCACAGGCACGTGAAGACCAGAGGAGCGGCGTAGTCATGGACAGGTTCGGCGAAGGCTCGGTATGGGCCGTTGTGGCAGCGGCGGGTGAGAGCTTGCGCATGGGGCTCCCAGACGGGGAGTCCAAGCAGTTCCTCCTCCTCGGTGGGGAGCCCATCATCACCCACTCGGTACGCAAGCTCCTCGACATTCCTCAGGTGGCCGGAGTGGTCTGTGTGCTCCACCCCACCCACACCGTGCGCTTCGCCAGCCAGCTCCTGTGTTTCGAGGAGGACAAGCCCTTGCTCATCGCCGAAGGCGGGCGCGAGCGCGCCGACTCGGTGCGTGCCGGCCTGCTCGAGGTGCCAGACGACGCGCAGGTGATCGCGGTCCACGACGGCGCGCGGCCGCTCTTCTCTCGCGCCGTGTTCCTGCAGTGCCTCGAGGCCCTCGCACACTTTCAGGGCGCTGTACCTGGCTGTCCGGTGGCCGACACGCTGAAGCGCGCTGGTACGGACGGCGAGGTCGCGGCTACGGTAGACCGTCGCGATCTCTGGACCGTGCAGACCCCGCAGCTGTTCCGTGCTGCGGCGCTCCGTGAGGCCTACGCTTCGGCAGACCTCACGGGGGCCACCGACGATGCAGTCCTGCTCGAGCGTCTTGGCCTCAGCGTGGGCGTAGTCCCGTCAACGCCCGCCAACGTCAAGATCACCACACCGGCAGACCTGCCACTGGCCGCGGCACTGCAGTCCTGGGAGATGGCGGCCGACATCTGATGGCGGTCAGATGAGTATCAGGGTGGGCACGGGGTGGGACGCCCACACGTTCGTCGCTGGTCGGCCCCTGGTGCTTGGCGGTATCGAGCTGGACTACCCGTTGGGGCTGTCGGGGCATTCGGATGCTGACGCGCTGACCCACGCCATCATGGATGCGCTCCTCGGCGCTGCAGGCCTCGCCGATATCGGCGAGCTGTTCCCCGATGATGATCCTGCATATGAGGGAGCGCGCAGCCTTGACCTCCTGCGCCGAGTGGTCATCCTCCTGCACGACAAGGGCTGGCACGTGGTCAACGTGGACGCGGTCGTCGTGTGCGAAGCGCCTCGTATCGCGTCGTACCGTGACGCCATGAAGGCGGCGCTGGGGGATGCACTAGGGGTGGCAGCCGATCGAGTCGGGCTCAAAGGCAGCACGAGCGAGGGAATGGGTGCACTGGGCAGAGGGGAAGGGCTCGCAGCCTCCGCTGTGGCCCTGCTCCGCAGCGACGTATCTCAGTAGTCTCGCAGGGAGTCCAACCGCCGCACGAGGAAGCCGGCTAGACCGGCTGCGTCGTCCAAGGCGAAACGGTGCACGTGCGGCGCGTCCGTGTCGGTGACCAGCGCTAACGACTCATCCGGCCCGAAGAGCGGCTGCGCATGGCCGGCGGCCGCGCGGAACACCTCTACCTTGTGTGGTGCTTCTCGTTTGTAGCCCTCTGCCACGACGATATCCAGACCCAGGAAGAAGCGCTGCACGATGTCTGTCAGTGGGAGCTCTTGTTCCAGCCGCGCCACGTAGGCCAGCTTGCGAGGCGAGGCGATAACGTAGCTGCTCACGCCGGCAGCTCCGTGACGGTATGAGTCGGTGCCAGGGTGGTCGATCTCGAAGTCGTGCGCGTCGTGCTTGATGGAGCCCACACTGAGGCCGAGCGCCTGGAGCTCGGGCACCAGGCGCTCGACGACCGACGTCTTGCCCGAATCACTCATGCCGACCACGGCGACGAGGGCAGGTCGGCTCGGGTCGTCGCAGACTGTCCCGTCACGGGTGACTTGTGGGGCCCGCTTGTGTTCTCGCGTGTGGTCGTCCATGGGAGTCGATGCTGATGAGTGGTGCCTCATCATGGACCACCGCGTGCTCGCCGCGCAAGCGCGGCCAGAGGGTCCTGACGTGCCAGCGGCCGTCCGCGAGCGCGGAGACTCGAGCCACGGCGGGGCACGGAAGGCCATTGGACGCACCCTGGGTGGCGTGTACAAGGAGTGATCGATGCGGCGAGCTATTGTGCGGCAGTGTAGCCTACGCGCGGGCGTGGAGGGAGGTCCCGAATGACCGACAGTGAGGCACGGGCGCCACGAGTGGTGGCGGTGGTCGGCAGCCCACGGCCGCATGGCAACACCGCGGCCGTCGCGGCGGCGGTGACTGAGGAGCTGGAGCGGCTAGGTGTCCCCTGCGAGACGATCGTGCTAGCTGACCACCGACTCCCGGGCTGTGAAGGCCACGAGGACTGCGCGGACTACGCCAGGTGCGTCCAAGACGACGACGCGCAGCGAGTGCTCGACAAGGTCTACGCGGCCGAGGGCCTCGTGTTGGCCACACCCGTGTACTACGAGGACGTCAGCGCGCAGATGAAGGCCTTCATCGACAGGAACTACTGGCAGTACACGCACGACATCTGGCTCAGCAGCAGAGTGGTCGGGCTCATCGCGGTCGCCGCGGAGACTGGGATTGAGGAGACGCTGGACACGCTGCGACGGTACGTGGCGCTGTCCAGCAAGGAGCCCCTTCCGCTGGAGACGCTGGCCTGCTTGGCCTCGGACATGGGAGACGCCGCTGCCGACGTCGGGTTGCTTGAGAACGCGCGTGACTTCGCGCGGCGTCTCGCCCAGCGTCTCAGGTGACGTCAGAGCCGTCGCAGCGGATCGTTCGGCTTTCGGTGACGATGACGTGCACGGGCACGTCGTGTCGTTCGCATGCCACTCTGTCCACGACCTGTGCCTCGAAGGCGAGTGCCACCAACGGCACGGCCGGCCGTAGTCGCTCGATGAACGTGTCGTAGTAGCCGCCGCCGTACCCCACGCGACCGCCATCGGCATCGAACGCGGCGCCGGGCAGGACTACTAGGTCTACGTCTTCCGGCGCTACTACCTGAGACCCATGGCGAGGCTCGGGGATGCCCCAGTGTCCGGGGGCGATGTCTGCTGCCAGGTCCTGGACAGCCACCGCATCCATGAGGCGCGGCGCCGTGATGAGTGGCACACAGAGCCTCTTCTTGCTGGTCAGCACCCACTCCAGGAAGGACCGCGTATCAAGCTCAGTGCGGAACGATACGAAGCAGAAGACGCACGCTGCGCGCTGCGCCTCCGGTAACCCGATGAGCCTGGCGCAGGCGGCTCTGGAGGCGCTCTCGCGGACCTGGGGCGAGAGCGCCGAGCGTATCTCCAGGGCAGTGCGGCGCTGCTGTGCTTTACTCATCGGGCGATCCTTCCGACACAGGAGAGTAACGCTTCCTGACGCGGGCTCTCGTAGATGAGCCCGCGAGGTAGGGGATGGCGATAGTATAGGCAGCCGAGCGGGGAAGAGAGGAACGGACATGGCGCTTCGAGCCGACGAAGAGCTCTCGGTGGCGGCGGTGTTCTCGCGTGCGCTGCGCAATCTGCTGACACTCACGCAAGGCGACGAGCAGACCGTGTTGCCGAGCGCCGAACAGGTCTTGGCTTCGGGAGAGAGTGGCCCACAGGAAGGTGGCCCACGGGACTCTCCCGTGCTGTTCAGATTGGTCCAGCTCTGCGCGCTACCTGAGGTGTTGGGGGCCAGTGCTGGTCCCGTGTTGTATCTGTCGGCCAAGCGTTTCAGCCGCAGCTTGCGGCTGGGCTCGATACAGGCGCTCAAGCAGTGGTTCGCTGACATGGGTATCGGCGACCTGGAGATCGAGATCGACGACGAGAAGCTGATCGTCAAGCTCAAGCACTGCGCTACCTGTCACCGGCTCCCTAAGGTGGGTGCTCCCCTGTGTCACTTCGAGCGTGGACTCATCGACGGCGTCCTCGAGACGGTGACCGGCGGTGAGGTACTCACTCGCGAGACGCTGTGCTGGGGGCTCGGCGACACGATCTGTCAGTTCGAGGCATATGCAGCCGACGGGCACGGCTACGTGTATCCGGAGCAGGGCCGCCAGAGCGAAGTGCAGCAGCGGCTGCTCACAGGGATCGCAGACCAGACTGAGCTGGCCGTGGAGAACCTGCGGCTGGTACGTGAGCGCAAAGCGCTGGAGACGCGCGACAGCCTCACGGGGCTCTACAACTTCCGCCACCTGCGCGAGCATGCTGTGCTGGAGCTGGCTCGGGCGGCTCGCTACGGCCGCCACGTGACGTTCGTCATGATCGACCTCGACGACTTCGGGTCTGTGTTGGAGAAGCACGGACGCGAGGTCGCCGACCAGGTGGTGTGTCACTGGGCCGACGCCCTTCGGGAGCAACTCCGTGCCTGCGACCTGGTCTGTCGCTACGGCGGCGACCAGTTCCTGCTGGTGCTGCCCGAGACCGCCGAGACTCAGGCAGACGCCGCCCTGCAGCGTGTGCTGGGTGTGCTGCAGGAGCAGGTCTGCCATGCTGGCGACGCCTCGGTGAGCCTATCGGCGGCGGCGGGCGTCGCCGTCTATCCTCAGGACGGCCAGAGGGTGGAGGAGTTGGTGGCGAAGGCCGCGACGACCATGTACGCCGTGAAGGCTGCCGGCAAGGGCGGCGTGGGGTTCTACGGCGCAGCCTCTATCTGACCGGTGCACATCGTCATCATCGCCGTAGGGCGGCTGGACGGTGACCTCAAGCCCGCCTTCGAGCACTACCGCCGGCTACTGGCGCGTCGTGTCGCGCTCGAGGTCCGGGAGGTCCGGGAAGTGCCGCTCCGCGGCCGCGCCCCGTCAGAGGTGCAGCGGCTCGAGGGAGACAGGCTGCTCGCGGCGGCGGGGACTCGCCCGCTCATCGCGCTGGATGAGGGCGGCCGCAGCTACGACTCCATCGGCTTCGCCAGCTGTCTTTCGGCGTGGTCGGTGGAGGGCCAGCCCACGTTCCTCATCGGCGGCTCGCTGGGACTCAGCGACGGGGTCCGCGACGCAGTCCAGCACACGCTCTCCCTCTCCTCGCTCACTCTGCCGCATCAGCTCGCACGCGTCGTGCTGGCCGAGCAGCTCTTTCGGGCGCTCAAGATCGCGGCGCGCGAGCCGTACCACCACTGAGCGGCCAGCGTCGTGCCACCGTGGGGTGGGTCTCCCGACAGGGGGGCGCCGTCGTCTCAGTATCGTGGAGCCAGCGATGCGAGAAGAACGTGTCAGATGCTGGTCCGCAGGTGGGTACGGAGAGCGGTGCGGCGTAGACTAGGCCTGCGGCCGCTGCAAGGCGGCCGGCGCACGCGCGAGGTGGCAGGACAGGGACCGCCGACCGCTCAGGCGTGCGCGTGACGTACCGCACCCGCACACTGAGGTGACCATGGCCGACATGCACGATCTCGCCGCCCTTGCGGCCGCGCTGGAAGATGCCGCCGAAGAGGTGGCGGGTGCCCGCGTGCCGGGGATCGACCTGAGCGTCCCGCCACGCCCCGAGCTGGGCGACCTCAGCAGCAACGCAGCCCTCGTATGCGCCAAGCCGGCCCGACGGCCGCCGAGGGACCTGGCCGACGAGCTCGCCGCCACCTGGATGCAGAGCGGCGGCGAGGCGGTCTGCGAGCGCTACGAGGTAGCAGGCCCAGGCTTCATCAATCTCTTCCTTCGGCCACAGTGGTACACCGGTGCGGTGCGGCGCATGCTCGACGCGGGCGACAGGTACGGCTCGGGTGTGCTGCCTCAGCGCGAGCGCCTGCGTGTGAACATCGAGTTCGTGAGCGTGAATCCCACGGGTCCTCTGCACGTCGGGCATGCTCGCTACGCCGCCTATGGCGACTCACTGTGCAGACTCTTCGCGTTCGCCGGTCACGACGTGACGCGCGAGTTCTACGTGAACGACTACGGCACGCAGATGACGAAGTTCGGCCAGTCACTTGCGGCTCGCTATGCGCAGCGTCTCGGCATGCAGATGCCCGTACCGTCAGACGGCTACCAGGGTGAGTACGTGCTGGACCTCGCAGACAGCCTCATCGCGCAGGTCGGCGATCGGCATCGCGAGGCGATGCAGCGTGTCGCGCCGCACGTCGACCGACTGCCTGCGGCGCTGATCGATGAGCTACGGCTCTGGGGACGTGACCGCGTCCTCGAGGTCTTTCGCGAGACGCTCCAGCGGCTCAGAGTCCCCTTCGACGTCTGGACGAGTGAGAAGTCTCTGTATCACGGCGTCCCATCAGACACTCACCGCGGCTTTGCCGGCGAGGTGGGCAAGGCACTGCGCGAGATGGACGAACAGGGCCTGCTGTACGACGAGGACGGCGCCGTCTGGCTGCGCACCACGGCGTACGGCGATGACAAGGACAGGGTCCTGGTGCGGCAAACGGGCGAGCCGACGTACTTCCTGTCGGACATCGCCTACCACCGGGACAAGATGGATCGTGGCTTCCAGCACATGATCGACATCTGGGGCGCCGATCACCACGGCTACGTGCCCCGGATGAAGGCAGCGTTCACCGCTCTACCGCCGCACGACCCGGACCGTCTTGAGCTCATCATCGGGCAGTTGGTGAATCTCCTGGAGAGCGGCGAGCAGAAGCGCATGTCAAAGCGTCGGGGCGACATCGTGACCGTGGACGACCTCGTCGATGCGGTGGGCGTCGACGCGGCGCGCTTCTTCCTCGTCGCGCGCAGCCACGACTCCACCCTGGACCTCGACTTGGGCCTCGCGGTCGAGGAGTCGTCCAAGAACCCGGTCTACTACGTCCAGTACGCGCATGCTCGTATCTGCAGCATCCTGAGGAATCTCCAGGAGCGCTCACCGGGTAGCCTGCCGGGAAGTGGTGGTGATGTGCCGCAGGTGGCGGTGGAGTTGGCCGAGAAAGCGCTGGTGAAGGCGCTGTCTCGCTTCCCTCTGGTCGTGCTCGATTCGACTCGTAGGCGCGCGCCGCATCGCCTCCATGCATACTTGGGCGAGCTAGCCGCTGAGTTCCACGGCTTCTATCGGGTATGTCGGGTGCTGGTAGACGACCCGGCGATCGCCAGGTTCCGTGCGGGCCTGTGTGTGGCTACGAGAGATGTGCTTGCCACCGGCCTCAGGCTGCTCGGAGTCTCGGCTCCCGAGTCCATGTGACCGGTCTCAAAGGCAGGCCGCGAGAGGCCGCGGCTCCCCTGGCGCACTGAGGCCCCGTGTGGGACCGCCTCTGCAGGCGG
>CAYMTC010000040.1:3581-10864 GCA_964393265.1 uncultured Thermoleophilia bacterium | reverse complement strand
CGGCCCCGTGGCCATGAGCCCGCCTACGAGCACGAACGCCACTCCGAAGAACACGGGCCACCGGAGCGCCGCCCACGTCCTGAGCATCGTGTCCAAGACCCCGAGCTCCTCACCGATCCACGTCGCCGCCGACCTGGTGAGAAGTACCGTGCTGATGGCGGTCGCCATGACCGCGACCGTCAGCAGCGCGGTCAGGAAGCGCAGCAGGAGTGCGCGGCTGTAGCGCCGCCCCTGGCCCGGATCGTAGATCCGGCTGCTGCACCAAGCGAACGTCCCTGCGTAGCCGGATGACCACCAAAGAGTGAGCACCAGGCCGACGCTGACCATGGCCGACGACCCGCCCTTGCTGCGTACGATGGAGTCGAGCGGGCCACGGATGGTGTCCACGACATCCTGCGGCGCGAATTCGCCCAGCACGCGCAGGAAGTCGTCGACCGAACGCGGGTAGTCAGCCACGAGTCCGGCGATGGCCACGACGGCGATCATCAGCGGGAAGAGAGACAGCATGGCGTAGTAGGCAAGCGCTGCAGCCAGGTTGGTGCCTCCGCCGTCCCATAGCCGCCGCCCGGCCCCCGCCAGCAGGGCGGCCACGGCCCGTGTCGCCCTACCCACCGGCCCGAGTGCGCGGACTGCGGTGCCCCCGTGCCGCGCCTCCGTCGGCTCAGTGGCGCTGGGCCGCGCCTGACTGGCTCGTGGAACTGTGGACATGGCGCTGCTTTCGCCGCGACGCTGCTGCCACCTGCGCCAGCACGCTGCCGACGCTCGCGTCATCACGCGGGCTGTCGCGCGCGCCGCGTGTGGCGTCAGGCCTCGTCGGACACGTCGCGCTCCTCAGCACCAGAGCTGTGCGTCACCAGGCAGACGCCGCTTACCCCGACGAGGTACACCGACAACAGGATGAACACGACTGGGCCGAGGCCGGCGTTGCTCGTGACCCGCCAGCTGGCCTCGGACAACTGCTGGAAGCCGAGCACAGCCCCACCCAGACCGATGATGAGCGTCCCCACCCACGACGGCCACCACGGCGGGCGCCTCCGCAGCAGCATGACCGCCGCGGAGATGAGCGCCACGACCATCACGAGGAAGAACGCGGCTGCCAGCACGAGGATCCAGTCGGCGAGTCCGCTGGCAGCTCTGGCGGCGAGCACCTCGCGGATCGTCTGCACGGTGAGCGCCACGCAGGCGATGGCGCCCAAGAGCAGCGGCAGCGCCGCCAACACCAGGACGAGCACCTTCAGGACTGGCCGCCGCGGACCACCGGACGACCGCCAGAGAGGCGGGCCCCCTTTGCCAAAGCTGCCGCCGAGGACAGTCTTGAGAGCGCTGCGCTCGTTCACCGCTGCGCCCCCGGACGGACCAGGTCCTCAGCAAGATGGGGGACGACACGATCCAGCCAGCGCGGTAGCCACCAGTTCCAGTCTCCGAACAGGCGCATGGCCGCCGGTACAAGCAGCACCCTGACCAGAGTGGCGTCAAGAGCTACAGCCATGGCCAGCCCGAGCCCTAGCGCCTTCGTGACGATGATACTCGTGAACGTGAACGCTCCTCCCACTATGATGATGATGAGCGCCGCGCTCGTGATGATACGGCCGGTACGGGCCAGGCCGAGCCCCACAGCTCTCGTGTTGTCGTGCGTAGCAAGCCAGTACTCGCGCATGCGAGTGAGCATGAACACCTCGTAGTCCATCGAGACTCCGAAAAGCACGCAGAAGAGGATCACCGGCAGCGTGGCCTCGACCCACCCCGACGATTGGAAGTCGAGCACGTTGGAGAAGTGGCCTTCCTGGAAGACGAAGGTGAGCGCACCGAAGCTCACGAGTATGGAGAGCGCGTTCATGACGACCGCCTTGAACGGCAACAAGAGGCTGCGCAGCATGACCAGGAAGACGACGAACGTAGCAGTGACGATGTACGCGACGACCCACGGGAAGCGCCCGTAGAGGCCGTCGAGGAAGTCGTTGAGACCAGCGGCCACTCCTGCCACCCAGATCTTAGTGCCCGCCGGGGGCTCCAGCTCAGCCAGATGCTTCGCCAGAGCCCGCGACTCCGGTGAGTTGTCCTTCGTCTTGGGCACCACGATGTAGAGCAGAGCCCCAGGGCCGGCCGTGGCGCTCATGAGCCGCTTTATCTCGAGGTACTCGTCCTCGCTGAGGTCGTCCTTGAGCCCGCCGGAGCCGGCAGCCTCGCCGGCCAGGGCGGTGAAGAACTTGGCCGGCGAGCCGAAGCGGCTGAGGTCGGGCGGCGTCACCGCGCTGGAGACCTCACTGACGCCGGGCTGCTGCTTGAGCTCTTGGCCAAAGCTCCAGAGCTTGAGGACATTTGACAGCGCGAAGGGCGACGAACGATCGTCCCACGTGACCAAGACGAGGATGCCTGTGGCCACCGACGGGTTGAAGCGGCTGTTGAGGATCCTGTCCCCTGCGCGAGCCTCTGCACTCGGGGGCAGGATCTCCGATGTGGAGACGCCGGTGCGCATGCGGAACGTGGGGACAGACAGGGTGACGATGATCGCGGTCACGACCAGCATGACCCACACGGGGTGCTTCATGACCCAGCCCGACCACCGCAGCCAGAACGTGCCCTCTGCGCCTCGGCCGTGGTAGACCCGGAGACAGTTGATCCGCGCGCCCAGGACAGCCAACAGGGCCGGCAGCAGCGTGAGGCCCACCAACACCGAGAAGAAGACGACGATGCACCCGCCGATGCCCATGGAACGCAGAGCCATGAACTGGAACAGGATGAGTCCGGTCAGGCCGACCATGACTGCCAGCCCTGAGTAGAAGATGGAACGGCCAGCGTGCGCCACGGTAGTCTCGACAGCCTCGGCGACCGAGTCGCCGAGCGCCAGTTGCTCACGGAACCGCCCCACCATGAGCAGCGAGTAGTCGATGCCCACCGCCAGGCCCAGCATGGTAGACGTGTTGAGCGTGTAGATGGACATGTCGTACACGCGCCCGAACAGGAAGAGGAAGCCCAACGTCGTCCCCACCGCCACCACGCCGCCCAGAAGCGGCACGCCGGCAGCCACGACTGAGCCGAACACCAGCACCATGACCACGAGCGCGACCGGCAGCGTGTAGTACTCGGCCCGGGTAGCATCCTGCGCGGAGATGGCCTCGATCTCTTCGAACACCGCCGGTTCACCGGTGACGTAATGACGCAGGCCCGTATCGACGATGTCGGCACGTATCTGTGGCATCTTGGACTGGATGACGTCGAACGGCTCGTCGAAACTGAGGATGGCGACCGAGGCGCGCTTGTCCCGCGACACGAGATTGGGATCGCGGACGTTGTCGAAGGTCTCGACGCGCTGCAGGTCCGGGTACTCGCCCGGCACGAACCGCGCCAGCGCTTCACGCTGGAGAGCTATGAACTCCTCGCCGCGCGCGTTCAGGTGGTCGTTCTCGAAGACGACGTAGAGCGCCGACTCACCCAGAGTGAGATGCTTGTTGGCCTCTTGCAGGGCGAGGTCTGAGGGGGAGCCGGTGACGGCGAAGCCGCCTCCCCTGAGCACAGAGTGCACGTTCGCGGCGCCGTACACGGCGAAGGGCAGCACGACGATCCACACGGCGATGATGTACCAGCGAAAGCGGTACACGAACCTGCCGAGAGCAGCGAACACCGCGAGGCGCCTCCCCTGTGCTGTGATAGGCCGGCTGGGAACGAACGGCCTCTAGTGAGCCATCGACTGAAGCCTACACAAGCGGGACCGGCCCGAGCCAGACACGCGGCACGCTAGAATGATCTGTGCAGCGGCGCCGCGGCGCCTCCGAGGGTCCCGCGGCGTGCCATTCGGCGGAAGGCCTCGCTCTATGGGCAGCACCCGTCCAGACGGTACACCGCTCCTCATGGTGCTCGGCACTCAGGGGTGGATACCTGGTCCGCACCGCGCCACCACGTGCCTGGCCTACCGCGAAGGCGACGCCCTCCTGGTGTTCGACGCCGGTACAGGGTTGGCGCGCTTCCTCGACGAACCGGCGCGCGCGCTGCTCGACGGGGTCGCCACGGTCCACCTCTTCCTCACGCACTACCATCTGGACCACTCGTGCGGATTGAGCTACCTCTCCGGCGTCTTCCCGCACCGCAGGGTCACGATCCACGTCCCCGATGAGGCTGTGAACGGCGTGCCGCCGCAGTCGGGCGCCCCGGCCCTCATCCGACCGCCGTTCTTTCCCGAAGCGTTGAACGACCAAGCTGACGTAGACCTCGTGACGCTGCCGGCCGGCCGCAGTGTCATCGCCGGCCTCCCTGTGGACATGAGGCCCCAGCACCACTCGGACATCAGCGTCGCCTACCGCGTCGGCGACCGCTTCGTGCTTGCCACTGACACGGTCGCCGACGCCGGCACCGCTCAGTTCGCCCGTGGCGCCGAGGTCCTGCTGCACGAAGCGTGGATCGACGGAGAGGAAGAGGATGACCCGCGACAGCGCGCAGTGGTCCAGAGGACCTACACGTCCCACTCCTCCGCACGCCAGGCCGCCCGCCTCGCGGCTGACGCGGCAGTGCGAGACCTCTACCTCATCCATCTGAACCCGCTGTTCGACGAAGCCTACTATCGACACATGGAGCGCGCGGCGCGGCGCATCTTCCCGTCGGCAAGCGTACCCGCCGACCTCTTCGAGCACCGGTTCGCGGAACCGCCGCTGTCGGCTGGGCCGGCGCCCGGCTGATCGGCCATGTTCCGCAAGCACTCATGGCGCTTCTGGGCCATCGTGGCCGTCATCGCAGCCGCGGCTGTGTTCTACTTCCCGTCGCTGGTCGCCTATCGCTACACCGCTCCGGCGCAGAGCGCCAGCTTCCTGAGCCATCCCTGGCGTAGCTGGGAGTTCCTCTACACAGCGTTCCGCGTGCCGGGCGACGCGCGGCTCAAGACGTCGGGGGCCGCGTTCCGACGAGCGGAGGAATTGTTCGAGGGTTCGGCGATCGGTGTCAGTCAGGCTCGGCTGCTCTTCCTGGAGCCGGGTGCACGCTACGAGGTGCCACAGCGCGTGGGGGCCATACCGCTGACCGTCAGCATAGTGCCCCGCTACAGGTTCGTGTGGCAGATCGACGGAGTCATACGGGAGCTCACAGGCGATGTCCACGGCATCGTCGGCATGCTGGACTACCGCAGCGGCGAGCTCCTCTGGGATGTACGCGACCACCTGCCCGGCGCCAAGGAGCCGGGGCCGGACTGACACTGGACGCGGGGTCCGCGCATCGTCTACTATGACGCCGCCAATCACATCGATGGCGCGCGGCTACAGCACACTATGGGAAGCCGGTGCAACTCCGGCACGGTCCCGCCGCTGTGACCGGTCGCGGTCGTCGCGGTCTCCTGTAGGAGAACCACTGGGCACTTGCCCGGGAAGGTAGCGGCGGCCTGTATCCGGCCGGAAGTCAGAAGACCTAGCGAGCCGCCTTGCGAAGCTGCTTCCCACGCGGATGGGGGCTCAGCCACAGGGTGAGTTCACAGACCCCGTTGCGGAGGCAGCGGGGTCTTTCTTGTAAGCAGCTTCGCCAAGGACGGGTGCTCCCCAGCGCCGGAAAGGAGGATCCATGAGGATCCCGCGTCCACTGTCCCTGCTCGCCTTGCTGGGGACCCTGACCGTCGTCCTGCTGTCGTCAGCCTCGGGGACCGCTCTGGCCGCCGGCGCCACTGTGCGCTGCGAGGCCACCGGCTTCACTGTACTGCCGGCGACGACCGTCCAGGAGCCAGCATCCGGCGGCACCTACTACGATCTTGACGGAAGCTCGTACCGGACCACTGAGGCGACCGCCTTTGGGGCCACCGCCCTGGCTCTGGACAAGGGCTCGGCGGTGTGGGACTTCGCTGTCTCCAGCTACGGCGTCTTCGTTGACTCCTTTGCAGGCCAGGCGATGGCACCCGACTATTCCGGCTGGTGGGCGTTCGCCGTGAACGGCTACTCGTCGCCACTGGGCGCCGCGGCTCTGCCCACCGAATCCGGCGACGCCTACCTGTGGTTCCAGAACGCTGACAACACATGGAGCAGAGGCAGCGTCGCACTTGTCATAGATGCTGCTCGTGCTCTAGCTCCAGGACAGGACCTGACCGTCCAGGTCAAGGCCGACGACCTGGCCAAGGTCAATAGCGCATCCGACGCGGACCGTTTCGGCATCACAGACCCCTCCCAGATCCAGACCCCAGCCGAATTCCCCATGGTCAGCGGCGCCACTGTGTACGTCGGCAACCGGTCCACGGGCGAGACGACGAGACTCGCGACAGGCTCCGACCTGAGGGGTCGACTGGCTGTCGAGGACCTCGCCGCGGGGACGTACTACGTCTGGGCTCAGAAGGCCATGGACGGCGAGAACGTCTACGCGCGGTCCGACCGTCTCGTGGTCAACGTCGGCAGCCGGCCGAGCATCAGTCGGCTCAGGGCGTGGCCGAGGGCTTACCGTCGCGGCCGTGCGCTCACGGTCCGCTACCGCCTCAGCAAGCGCGCCACCGTGAAGTGGACTGTCAGCAGTGCCGGTCGGCGCATCGCCTCCGGCGTCAAGAGCTCAAGCGGCGGTCTCCACACCTTTGTCTGGCGAGGAGCGACGGCCAAGAAGCTCGGCAAGACCATCACTGTCCGGGTGCGAGCCGTCGACCAGTGGGGCCGCACCTCGGCCGCCAAGAGGCTCACGCTGCGGGTGGACAGGTAGGACGTGCCGGTCGTGGTCGGACGCCCAGTCTCATCGCGTGGCCGGGCGTCTGACCACCTCTCACCCACATCTGCCGACCAAGGGATCGTCTGGATGGACCGCTCAGCAGCGATACGACAGCGCTCCAGAGGCGCGCGGACAGGTGGCCGACTCTGCCTGATCCCGCCGGTCACCGCGTACGCGCGCCCCTGGAGCGCTGCCGTACGGCCAGGCCGCTGCAGCCCGACGTATGAACCGACGCGGCGGCGTGTGACCCTCTTGCGCCTCGCCGCCGCGCTGACGGCACTGGCCATCATGCTCCTCGTCGCCGCGTGCGCCGGAGTACGCTCCAGCTCAGAGGCGGCGCCAGAGAGCGGGGTGAGCGCCGCGGCTACGGGCCCGCGCTCCGTCGGCCCTGGCCACGTGAGACTCGTCATCTCGCGCGACTACGGCACTCACGTCATCCACGACCAGACCCTGCCGCTCGGCGAGCGCACCACTGTCATGCAGGTGCTGGCCTCCGCGGCCAAGGTCGAGACCGCGTATGGAGGAGGCTTCGTCCACTCGATCGCGGGCATCAGCAGTTCGGTCGGTGCCTCGAGCAGTCCTTCGGACTGGTTCTACTGGGTCGATGGCGTGATGGCACAGGTCGGCGC
>CAYMTC010000040.1:3009-3571 GCA_964393265.1 uncultured Thermoleophilia bacterium | reverse complement strand
CGACGAAGCGGCTGGATGGGCAAGCACGCTAGAAGGAGGGGCCGTGCGTCGAGCCCCGCTCGACCGGGTCCCCTGCGGCTCAGCTGTCATCGCAGCGACCATCGCTGAAGCTGAGCAGCAGGCCTGGCTGTCTGCACTGCTCGACTCGGGTGAGCGGGAAGGCGTCTACGTGTCCCTGCGCGATGGCGACCTCCGAGCCGTCGACGCACGAGGAGCCACGCGAGGGCCGCTGGTCGGCGCCGCAGTCGCTCTGGCGCACCCCACGGACAGCGACGCGTCACTGCTCGTCCTTCTGGCCAGAGACAGGTCAGCGCTCGTCGACTTGCTCAGCCACTTGCCGGACGACCTTCCGCAAGCATGCGTCGGCTTGGGCTTGCAGGAGGACGGGGAGCTCACACAGCTGCCGGCCACCTCCGCAAGCTCGGAGGGCACGTGAGTGCGATGAGCGAGTATCGACAGGCACGTGCGCCACGGGGCTCCGCGGCGCCGGCGCACGAGGACGCGCCGTGGCGCAGTCGCTGGGCCACGCCGCGACAGCTCCACGGCCTAGATCGGAAGAGCG
>CAYMTC010000040.1:0-2999 GCA_964393265.1 uncultured Thermoleophilia bacterium | reverse complement strand
AGGCAGCGGCGGTGCTGGCCACCGCCCTCCTCGTGCTTCTCACATCCCGTCGGCTGCGTCTCGCGTGGCCGTACCTGCGCTTTGGCCTCTACACCACCGCACTCCTCTTGGTGATCAACCCGCTCCTCGGTCGGGCCGGCGCCGACATCCTGTGGCAGGCATCGCTCGGGCCGCTGCACGCCGTCGTCTCTGTGCAGGGTCTGTACTTCGCGGGCGGCATGGCCATCCGACTGCTCACCGTCATCGCCGCCTTCGCCCTGTACTCCACCCTGCTCGATCAAGACGAGCAACTTGCCATCATGAGCTCCGTCTCGTTTCGGTCGGGACTCGTCGTCTCGCTCGCCACGCGCATGTTCCCGGTGCTCTCAGCCGACGCATCACGGATCTACGAGGCGCAGCGTGCTCGCGGCGTCGAGCTCGACCGAGGAAGCTGGCGCCGGCGCGCCGGCGCTCGTCTTCCCCTACTGGGCTCTCTGGCCACACGCAGCCTCGAGCGTGCAGTAGACATCGCGGCGTCTATGGAGACGCGCGGCTACGGCCGGCGCCAACGGCGTCCGTGGCGGCGTGGTAGACGATGGACGGCTCCGGACATCGCGGTACTGGCCGCCGCGGCCTGCGCGCTGGCGGCGGCTGTCGCTGCCGTCTCGACGGGCCTGGGGTCGTTCACCTACTTCCCGCTCACCGACGACCCGTTCGCCGACCTGCTGGCGCCTTCATGGATCGCGCTTGAAGCCTGCCTACTCGGCAGCGTGATCGCGAGACCCTGTCGGCCGAGGCTGCCTCGCGCTGCGCGACACGGCCAGACCGCCCCGAGCGCCCGCGCACTTCGAGCGAGGGAGTGGTGATGCGCCCGCTGGCTGCACTCACGGACGTGACGTACACGTACCCTGGACGGCACGTGCCCTCATTGCGCGACGTGTCGCTGCAGCTGCAGCCAGCGGAGGTGATCCTAGTCGTCGGCGCGTCGGGAAGTGGCAAGTCCACCTTGCTTCGCGCGCTGTGCGGCCTGGTGCCGCACTTCCACGGCGGCACGTTCGCCGGACAGGTCACTGTCGACGGCATCACCACCCGGTCGCATGGGCCGCGTGACCTGGCCGAGCACGTGGGCATGGTCTTCCAAGATCCGGAGAGTCAGGCGGTCATGGTCACGGTAGAGCGCGAGATCGCCTTTGGGCTTGAGAACCTGGGGCTTCCGGACATGGCGATCTCGCGCCTGGTCGAAGAGTGCCTCGTCTCGCTAGGCCTGTCCCGTCTGCGCCACGCCGATCTCGCCACGCTCTCGGGTGGCGAGCTCCAGAAGGTCGCCCTGGGGGCAGTGCTCGCTATGCAGCCGCCTCTGCTGCTGCTCGACGAGCCGACCTCGCAGCTGGACCCCGTCGGCGCTGAGGATCTCCTCGCAGCCGTGCGGCGTCTCTGTGAGGACACCGGCTCCACCGTGGTCCTCGCAGAGCACCGTGTGGAGCGCTGCCTTCACCTCGCCACCAGAGTCCTGTATATGGAAGACGGCCGGCTGCTGCAGGACGCCGACCCGCCGCGCTTCGCGGACTGGGCGGCAGTCCATGAGCCCGAACTGCTGCCGCCTGTGGCACGCTTGTTCACACCGAGTCGCCTCGGGACCACTGTCGACGCCCTTCCGATGACTGTGAAGGAAGCGCGTGGCCTCCTGTCTCGCATGACCACGCATCGCCCGCGACTGGCTCCGTCAGCGGGCGCCGAAGGCGAGGAGACTCGCCGCGAGCGCGGAGAACGCCCGCTGGTCAGCCTGCATGCGCTCACGGCTGGCTACCCCCCCGACCCGCCAGTGCTCCAACATGTGGACCTCGAGCTCTGGCGGGGTCAGGTGGTAGCCCTCATGGGCGAGAACGGCGCGGGCAAGTCCACTCTCGTCCGCCACTTGAACGGCATGGCTCAGCCGCTGGCCGGCTCGGTGGAGCTTGCAGGCAGAAACGTGCGCGACATGTCCGTGGCGCAAGCGGCAAGGACATGCGCCTTCCTGGGCCAGAACCCCGGCGCCTACTTCGTCCGCGACACCGTGCGCGAGGAACTCGACTACTCCTTCGACGCTCTCGACGTGCAGGCTGACCGCCGCGCTGAGATACGTGAGCGCCTCGTCCTCGACCTGGATCTGGAGCCCCTGCTCGACCGCGACCCCCGTGACCTCTCTGGTGGCGAACGTACGCGGGCTGCCCTGGCGCTCGTCAGCTGTGGGGACCCCGAGGTCGTGGTCCTCGATGAGCCCACTCGGGGGATGGATCCCGCTCACAAGGCCCGCCTGTCCCAGCTGCTACGCGACTGGGCGACTCGCTCTTGCTGTGTGCTCTTGGTCACCCACGATGTGGAGTTCGCCGCGAGGACCGCGGACCGTGTCGTCCTTCTAGGTGCCGGAGGCGTACTCGCCGACGGATCGGTCCGGGACGTGCTCTGCGGCTCGCTGTTCTTCTCTCCGCAGGTCGAGAGGCTGCTGCGACGAGACACGCCGCGCGCGCTCACCGAGGACGACGTCGTGTGGGTGACCGATTGATCCGGTCGGCCCGACAGTCTCGCTCACCTGCCCGTAGCGGGTCGCAGGCCTACGTGGAGGCCCTTCGGACCGCTGCCTCACGCGGCCGGCCGCATCTCGTCGGGCTGACCATCGTCACGAGCGCCTGCCTGACAGCGCTCGCGCTGGTCCTCTGGAGCGCGCTCGCGTCACAGGGAGTCGACTGGAGCGCCGTGTCGCTCGGGCTCGTAGGCGCCGTCGTCGTGAGCGGCTTCGCCTTGTATGGCCTGCATGCGGTGCCCGCACAGGAGCTGGCGATCGTGGCCGCCATGGCCGCTCTGGCGACCGCCAGCCGCATGCTCTTCGCCTCCCTCCCCAACTTCAAGCCTGTCACGTTCCTCGTGCTGGTGGGCGGCATCGGCTTTGGCCCCGGGCCCGGTTTCATGATCGGATCGACCACGGCGCTGCTCTCTGACTTCCTCTTCGGCCAGGGCCCCTGGACGCCTTGGCAGATGGCCGC
>CAYMTC010000039.1:2984-11020 GCA_964393265.1 uncultured Thermoleophilia bacterium | reverse complement strand
CCTATGGCCGCGACTTCCTCGACAGCCTGCCCAGCATGCCGGTAGTACGCGCCGCGCCTGGAGACGTAGCTGCCACCGTCGCGGTGATCCTGCAGGAGTTGGGCGCTCTACCTACCGCCTGCGGCGGCACCGGGGCGCCCACCTGACCCCGCAGCCACAGCGGCAAGGGGTCACTCAGCGCCGCTTGGTCCGCCGCTCGTTGATGAGTGTGTCCTTGCCGCGCAGGTCGGCCTTCTTGAGAGTACGCGCCTTGGTGCGCGCCCCACAGTGCGGACACGTGAGGCTCTTCCAGGCGTAGTACGTGCCGTCAGGGTTCTTACTGATGCCCGAAGGCGTGAAGAAGTTGACGGTAGTAGGCACCCGGAACACCTTCTTGCACTTCTGACACTGATAGCCGTAGTTGCGTGACATCAGCGCCGTGACAGCCCAGAAGAGCGCCAGGAAGAACAGGACGAGAACGATCGTCGGGGTGCGCGAACGCAGCACGGTGAACGCGAAGACGACTCCTCCGATCAACACCACCACCGCGCCGATAGTGCGCCAGTAGTCGTGTATGTTGGTCTGACGGAAGCGCGCCACCCGTGACCCCCTCACTGCCTCTCGCCGCTGCGGACGAGAGCATATAGCCGAGACTCATGCGGCCTTCCACCGCACTGCATCCAAGCTTACTCGCTCACGCGACCACTGGCGACCATGCGCCATCTAGGCGTGGCAGCAGCAGCATTCAGTCCCACCGGAAGAAGCGCACCGCTACAGCCATGAAGACGACTGTACAACCCAAAAGGATGAGGATCTCCCACCGGACCGACCACAGGCTGTGGCCGTTGACCACCACGTCGCGCATGGCGTCGGCGAGGTACGTCAGCGGCATCGCCTTGACCACGGGTTGTATCCAAGCGGGCGCATTGTCCATAGGAAAGAAGATGCCCGATAGGAACATCATCGGCATCTGCACGATCTGGATGAGAGCGTTAGCCGCGTCAAGGTCACGTGACAGACTGGCGAGCGCGAACCCCAGACTGACGAAGCAGGCCCCGCCGATGATGCTGAGCGCTGCCACGTTCCAGAGCGAGCCGTTGATGGTGACTCCAAACGCAAGCATGCCCACGAGCAGGATGAGCGCGGTCTGGATCAGCGCGATCACCAGCTGCACCACCACCATGGAGAGCGAGTAGCTCGTCAGCGGGAGCGGCGTGGCGCGCAGCCGTCGCAGGATGCCCTTCTCCTTGTCGAAGACCACCTGGAAGCCGATAGCGAAGATACCGTTCTGCATGAGCACCAACGCCACGATGCCAGGCACCAGGAAGTCAAGGTAGTCGAAGCCCTGCGCCTTGACGCCCTTTGGCGAGATAGCCAGCTTGGGCAGGTAGCCGCTGACGCGGTTGGCGACTCCCTCGACCACTTGCGAGGCGATCGTCAACACTTGGCCCGAGGTGATGGCGTTGGACTGGTCGTAGTAGAAAGTGAGTCTCTGCTGCCCGTTGGAGAACTCCTGGGAGAGGCGGGCGGGGAGCACCAGCACACCGTGGACGTCCCCTTCCTCGAGCTCCCGCAGTGCCTGAGCCCTGGGCTCGACCCTAGCCTCGACACCGTCGATGGACTGGAACGCTTGCACAAGGACGCCGCCCAGCATGTCGTCATCGTGCCGTACCACGGCGATCGTGACGTCGGTGTCGTACCCGCGGCCAAAGACGACTCCGAGGAGGCCCATGAGGAGCACCGGGAAAAAGAACGTCCAGAACAGGGCCTCCTTGTTGCGCAGTCGCATCAGCGCTCCCGCGCGCAGGAAGTCGAGGAAGCTGCGCCAGCCGCTCGGCACCGGACGCTGTGTCATCGCCGCCTCCTGAAGAGGCCGCGTCGGGTCTTCTGCGCCGCCGCCGCGGCCGCCTCCGCTTCCTCGTCGGTGAGCCGATGCCCGGTCATGCTGAGGAAGACGTCCTCCAGGTCTGCGCCCTTCACGTCCAGATCGCGGATGTTCCAGCCTTCGCGCTTGGCGCGGTCGACCAAGGCCACCACGACGCGCTGGACGTCGGTGGCGACGATGACGAAGCCGTGTTCATCTCGACGGCAGGACTGCGCGCCATCGAGCCCGTCGAGTCGCACATCGTCGATCTCCTGGGCGACGGCGAAACTGACCGTCGCCTCGGCACCCAGACCGCTCACCAGTCGGCGCGGACTGTCGAGCGCCACGATGCGACCGCTGTCCATGACCGCAACGCGGTCGCAGAGACGCTCGGCCTCCTCCATGTAGTGAGTAGTGAGTACCACGGTGGTGCCACCGACGCTGATGTCGTGGATGACCTCCCAGAGCGCCCGACGAGCCCGTGGATCCAGCCCTGTCGTGGGCTCATCGAGGAAGCTCACGACGGGATCGTTGACCAGCGCCAGAGCGATGGACAGGCGCTGCATCTGTCCGCCGGAAAGCTCTTTGGCATACGCCCGCCGCTTGTCCTCGAGCCCGACCCTGGCCAGCAGCCCGTCGATCTCTTCGCTCTTGCGGTACACGCCGTAGCAGGAGCCGAAGAGGTAGACGAGTTCGTTGAGTCGCAGGTGGTCGTGAAGAGCCGTGGCCTGTAGTTGCACGCCGATGCGAGCTTTGGTCTGCGTGGGATCGGGCCACACCGGCAGCCCGTCGATCGCGATGTGGCCGTGGTCTGGACGACGCAGACCCTCGATCATCTCGAGTGTGGTCGTCTTGCCGGCGCCGTTAGGCCCCAGGATGCCGAACACCTCCCCACGGCGTACCGCGAACGAGATGCCGTCGACGGCAGCGAGCTCACCGTACCGCTTGGTGAGCCCCTGCACCGCGATGACGGAGTCCGTGTCTCCGGCCGGGATGACGCCCGACACGCGCCCTTGCGGCATCCACGACCTCCTCCGGCCTCAAGCCCTGACGGTAGTCACGACACGGCTGCTGACAGCGCCTCCGCGAGCGTCTCGAGACACGACTCACCCTTGACATCGAGGTGAGGAAAGACCTCTGGGAACGCTCGCCTCGCCGCTGGACCGCGCAAGTATGGCGCAAAGCCCGTAGCCGGTCTATTCACGCTGCCGGCTTGACCGCCCTCACCAGCGCGGCCACGAGGCGTACCCCCTCCGGTGGCGCTTCGCCGAGACGCTCCAACAGCTCCTGGTCGTAGGAGCGAGTCTCCTCAAGAGAGACCTCATCGAAGCCGACTCTCTGCAGCCTCTGCCGGTAGTCCTCCCAGCCCAGCGCTCCCGCGACGCAGCCGGACCACGCGTCTATGTCCTCGCGCAGACGGGCCGGCAGCAGGGCGGGATCACCCCGGTAGACCATGTCGGAGATGGCCAGCCGCCCGCCGGGGCGCAGCACGCGCCACGCCTCCCTGAGCACTGCGTCTTTGTCGGCCGCCAGGTTGATCACGCAGTTGCTGATGATGACGTCCACGCTGGCATCGTCCAGAGGCATACTCTCTATGTCACCGCGGAGGAACTCCGCGTTCTCGACTCCGGCCTCGCGCTGGTTACGCCTGGCCAGAGCGAGCATATCGTCGGTCATGTCGAGCCCATACGCCTTCCCGTGAGGAGCGACCCGCTGCGCCGACAGCAGCACGTCGATCCCTCCTCCCGAGCCAAGATCGAGCACCACCTCGCCCGGTCGTAGCTCTGCCCGCGCCACCGGATTGCCACATCCCAGACTCGCTGCAGCCGCGAGCTGCGGCACCTCATCGAGCTCGGAGGACCCGTACAGCCCGCGTGAGATCCCCGGCCCCTCGATCACGCTGCCCCCACCACAGCACCCGCGCCCCCCGTCCGCTGCGGCGTGCACCCGCTGGGGCGAGGTCGATCGGCAGCAGCAACCACCATCCGCCCCTGACTCCCCGTCGCCCACACTCGGCGGACTCGTTCCAGGCGCCCCCACCGCCGATCCTTCCAGCCCCGCGATGGTCGCCGCGTAGCGCCGGCTTATCCGCTGCTTGAGCTCTGCTCCTTCGTCCATCTCGACCTCCTCGACCAGGTCTATCAATCAAATAAGTTTGATATACTGTCACCACGATACATCAGGAAATCTTGATGTCAACCTTCACCGATCCGCGATATCCTCGGTCGAGTACAGACGACAGAACGGAGACGCCATGCTCAGAGGGCACTCCTCACGCACTCCGCGACCCTCTGCCACGCGCCGCAGCGGTACGGCCGCCGCCTGCAAGCCGATGACGGCGGCGGCCAGTCAACGTTCCTCCCCGCCACTACCCGCGCAGGATGCCGACCGCATCGTCACGCTGGGCAAGGCGCTGGCCGACCCCATCCGCGTGGGCATGCTGGCCATGATGGCCGAAGGCCGGGGATGCTGTGGCATCCCCTCCACCCCGCCGGGCGCGCCAGAGGCCACGGGCACGCGAGGGATCTGTGTGTGCGAGCTAGAGGCGCAGTTCGCACTCAGTCAGTCGCGCACCTCGTACCATCTCCGCGTGCTGAAGGAAGCCGGTCTGGTGCAGTACGAGGTACACGGACGATGGGCCTTCTACTCGATCGTCGACTCGGAGCTGGCCGCGGCGCTGGCGCTGGTGAGCCGACGCCTGCTCCACGACCACTAGCTGTGGAGCTTCTGCACGACCCATGCCATCGTGTCGCCCAGCACGCGCATGGTCTCCAGCCCCTCGTCGTCCTCCAGCACCTCGCCGGCCTGCTCACCTATCCCCAGATTCCAGTACCGGGAACCCGCGATCACCATCTCACTGATCTGGAAGAAGTGGTTGATCGAGTCGAAGGTGTGGATGGCGCCCCCACGTCGCACGGCCACGACCGCCGCACCCACCTTCCCGCGGAGGGCGGCGTCGCAGGCACGCGTGACGTAGCCCGCTCGCTCGATGAGGGCCTTCATGTTCGCTGTGAGGTCCGCGAAGTACACGGGAGACCCGAGGATGATCCCATCGGCCGCGACCATCTTGCGGATGCACGTGTTGACCACGTCGTTCTTGACGGCACAGGTGAGGTCTTTGGTCTCGTAGCACTTGAGACAGCCGATGCAGCCGGTCAGACGCGTGCCGGCCAGCTGTATATGCTCGGTCTGGATGTCCGCCGCGCGCAGACGCTCCAACACCGTCTCTATGAGGATCGCGGTGTTGCCATCCTTGCGCGGGCTCCCGTTGAACGCCACGACCTGCATGGACACTCCCCTAGCCGACTGTGGCGGGCCGTACGCATGGAAGCGGCCCGCTTGGACTGCGCGCGGCAGGACGTCACGCGTCGAGCACGAACCCCTCACTGAACAGAGCTCGACACGCCTCGACCACTTCCCCATCGTAGAGGCGTCCCGCCCCCGCGCTGATCTCGTCAAGAGCCGCCTCGATGCCGAGCGCCGGACGATACGGCCGGTGCGACGCCATGGCCTCCGTGACATCCGCTACCGCCAGGATACGCGCCTCGACGAGTATGGCGTCACCGCGAAGACCCTCAGGATAGCCGCTGCCGTCGATACGCTCGTGGTGTTGGCGGACGATCTGGGCCACCGGCCGATCGAATTCGATCGCCGCCAGCACCTCCGCTCCCACCAGCGGATGCTGGCGTACGAGGCTGAACTCGTACTCCTGCAGCCGGCCCGGCTTGCTGAGGATCTCGGCTGGCACCGCGATCTTGCCGATGTCGTGGACCGAGCTGGCCAGGGCGAGTCCTTGCTGGCACTCCTCGTCCAGGCCCATCCGGGAGGCGATGGCCGCCGCCAGCTGCGTGACCCGGCGTTCATGACCCGCCGTGTACGGGTCACGCATCTCCACGAGCGTTCCCATCGCCCTCACCGCACCCTCCACCGTGCGCCGCAAACGGAGCGTTTGCTGACGCTCGCGCCGCTGGCTCTCCACGCGGTCGCTGATGTCGAAACCAGTGAACGTGATGCCCTTTGTGCCGTCGCTAGGGTCGATCTCAGCCGAGCTCAGCAGGATGTCTATCACTGAGCCGTCCTTGCGGCTCCATCTCGTCTCCACAGAGCCGCATCCCGTCGCTGCGATCTGCGCGTACTTCTCGCGTCCCACGCGCGCGTACTCCGCCTCATCCGGATACAGCATGCGCGCACTGTTACCGACTAACTCCTCCATCGAGTAGCCCAGCATCTCGCACATCCGCTGGTTGACCTCGAGCATCACCCTGTCGTGCAGCAGCCCTATAGCGTCGGGGGCGGCGTGGAAGATGCTCTCCAGGCGCTCCTGGGAAGCTAGCAGGGCCTGCTCCGCCGCCCGACGGTCGCCCACGTCCTGAAGGCCGGCTATGGCGCCGACATAGGTGCCGCTCGCGTCGATCAGAGGTGTCACTGCGGCCGAAGTCCACAGCGGCAAGCCGTCCTTGCGCTGAAAGCGCATCTCGTGCTGCTCCTGGATACCACTTCGCTGGCGCTCGAGCTGAGTCTCCATCGTCTGCCGGTCATCGTCGGCCACGAAGTCGAACACCGGCCTGCCGAGCATCTCCTGCACGGTGTAGCCAAGCATCTCGGCCATGCGGGGGTTCGCGTACGTCGTCACAGCGTCCGCGTCGATCTGCCAGATGCCCTCCTGAAGGGTCTCCACCAGCTCTCGATACCGGTGCTCGCTGACCAGCAGCGCCTCCTCGGCAGCCCGCTTCTCTGTACGGGCGCTTGCCACCCCGAGCGCCCGCTCCAGAGCCGGGCCCAGACGCCTACGCACGTCCTCCTTGAGCAGGAAGTCGTCGGCACCCGACTGCAGGTCGTGAGCGACGACTTCTTCAGAGACCTGTCCCGAGATGACGATCGCCGCCAGGTCCGGACAGGCTTCGCGGATGATCTGCAGCGCCTGCGGGCCGCCGAAGCCCGGGATGACGTGGTCGACGATCGCCACCTGCCACGCTCCTTCCTGCAGTGCCGCGCGCAGCCCGGCCGCGCTATCGACCCGGGCGCTCTCCACCTGGAGACCTGTGAGCCGCAACTCGCGGACCACGAGATGGTAGTCGTCATCGCTGTCATCGACCACCAAGACCCGCAAGCGGTCTATCGCAGCTGTCATAGTCTCCCACCTCCCGCAGCCGGAAAGTCGGCGTTGAACTTCTCGCAGGTGACCGGAAGCCAGATGAGGCCCTCCCGTCCATCGCCCAAGCCGCAGGACTGTCCCTGCACGAACCGCCACGCTGTGAGACCCGCTGACAGCGCGTCCAGGGAGTCGTGGTCGTAGTACTCGTCGCCACCGTCGCGATCCCACACCACTCCCTCTCGGCGCAGGATCGAAACGCGCAGGCGCAGACCCTCGCGGGTCGTCTTGCGCGAGAGGGGGCGCCCCAGGAGCACCACGAACGACGCGTATGGGTACACCTCGAGCGCCGCTCGTGGCTGCCCCAACGCTCCTGGCAGAGCGCCGTCCAGCGGTGTCTCGAACCCCCGCTTGCGCAGCTTGGCGAACAGATCAAGCCCCACCTTCATCCACGCAGGCAGCCGCTCGGGCTCACTGTGCACGTCGGCGCGCGACGGCACTTGGTACACGCCGATGCGACGTCGCGACAGCTCGTAGTCGCACACGCGCGACCGGTGTGGATGAGGGTCGCGCTGGAGAAGCCGTCGATTGAGCCGTTGCGGCGCATCCACGGCTACCGCCAACGGCTGCGGCGAAAGCACGTCTATCCAGTCGAGGAGATCGCGCGGCGCCACGACCGCGCGAGCGGCGCTCACCCCCTGTGGACCGACGGCATGGCGTCGATGCTCCGTCTCGCTCGCGGGCACGCTCTCGTGCCAAGCGACCACCTCGAGGCGGCCACTGTGGCCGCTGGACTGTAACGCCACCGCCACACAGGGACGAGTCGCAGCCACGTCGATACCGACCACCAGCGGCCGGTCGCTCATCGGCACCTCGCCTCCCCCGGCCCTATCGTGGCAGCGAGGACTCCACGACGGGCCGCTCCCTTGAGTCCGCAGCGCTCCCGCGAGCGCCGACTACTCTCCCAGCATCTCGTGTGCTCGCCGCATCCAGTCGGCGATGGGGATCTGCTGCGGGCAGACCGATTCGCACTCGCCGCAGGCGATGCAGCGGTCTGCCCGCCCCTCTTCATCGAGCCCCGAGTACGCCATGCGTTCGCGG
>CAYMTC010000039.1:0-2974 GCA_964393265.1 uncultured Thermoleophilia bacterium | reverse complement strand
CGTTCACGAGCTCTAAGATGTCGGGGATCTTGACCCCTTGCGGGCACGGCTGGCAGTAGCCGCAGCCAGTGCAGTCCACCAGCATGAGACTGCGGTAGATCTGCCGGACCTGTGCGACCTTGTGCAGATCATCGGCATCGAGCAGAGACGGGCGCGAGCGCGCAGCGGCCGTCAGGTTCTCGTCGACCTGCCCAGGGGCGCTCATGCCGCTCAGCACCAGCGACACCTCGGGCAAGCTCCACACCCACTGCAGCGCCCACTCAGCTGGCGAACGCCGCACAGAGGCCGTGTCCCACACCTGCTGGACGGCTGGCGGCGCCGCCGCCAGCCTACCGCCACGGATGGGTTCCATCACGATGACACCCAGACCGCGTTCGGCTGCCGCCCGCAGGCCGCGCAGGCCCGCTTGATACTCGACGTCCATGTAGTTGAGCTGGATCTGACAGAACTCCCACAGCGGTGTGGCCGCAAGGATCTCCAAGAACACGTCGTACTCGTCATGGAACGAGAACCCAAGATGACCGATGTGTCCCAAGGCTATGCGGCGCTGCGCCCACTCGAGCACCCCGAGATCCAGTACGCGCCGCCACGTGGCCTCCCGTAGGCTGTGCAACAGGTAGAAGTCCACGGAAGGCGATGCGAGACGCTCCAACTGCTCCTCGAAGATGCGATCGAAGTCGGCGACGCTCGAGCACTGCCAGACGGGCAACTTCGTGGCGATCTTCACTTCTGCCCGCAACCTGTCAAGGCGGTCCGGAGCATCGCCGTACCTGCGCGCCGCGAGCTCTCGCAACGCCCGTCCAAGCCAGACCTCGCTCTGGCCGCCGTGGTAGTCGTACGCGCTGTCGACGTAGTTGACACCGCCATCCACGGCGCGCGCCAGCATGTCCGTCGCAATCCTCTCATCGATGAGAGGCGGCTTGTGGTCCGTCTGTGGAAGACGCATGGCGCCGAACCCGAGCACCGATGCGCGGAAACCGGTCTTGCCTAGGTCACGGTACTGCACGCCACTCCCGTAGTAGGTCTGCCTCATGATACCTCGCCTGAGGACGGGAGTGTCTCCCGACCTGACTGGTCTGCCCCGTGGCCCTCGCCTTCCCACTCGGCTGCACCGCCGGCGTCCCCACTCTCACGCGGGGACCATCACCCGCTCGGACCCACTCGACACGAGTGCCCGCACGTTGAATTCAGGCGGCTGCTGCAGGTGCTTCTTGACGGCACACTGGTTCACCGCTCGCACCACCGCCGTGCGGTACTTCTCGGGGAAGCCCTCAGGCAGGTCCACGTCTATGTCGATGCGGCTCACCATACCCGTCAATGGATCCGCCGTCGTACTCATACGCAGCGACGCGTCGGCAGGGTCGAACCCACGCTGTTTGAGGAAGCTGAGCACGTAGATGCCCGCACAGGTCCCGATGGACGCGAGGAACAGCGAGAAAGGCGCCGGAGCCGTCTCATCGCCACCGGCAAGCAACGGCTGATCCGTCTCTACCGTGAATCCGCCGACGTCCGCTGCCACACGCAGATTGCCCGGGAAGTACACACGCATGTCCATCGTCGTCCTCCTGCTCTCCTGGACTCGCACACATCCCTGTGGGCTCGCTTATACCCCATGGGGTATATCTGCAACCCGCCGGCTCTTCACCTGAGCCGCGCCAGCCGCCGGCAGCCCTGCTAGACTCAAAAGAGATTGCGGAGGTGATGGACATGGCACAGCATCAGGCCATCCGGGTCCGTGTATGGCGCGGCGACACGGTAGAGAGCCAACACCTGGTCGTGGCCGTCGTCGTGGACACGCACGGCCACGTCCACGAACGGTGGGGCGACGAGGTCGTGACGTTCTGGCGCTCGTCAGCCAAGCCCTTCCAGGCTGCAGCCTGGGTCACTGACGGCACCGTCGACCACTTCGGCTGGGGCTCCCATGAGCTGGCCATCATGTCGGCGTCTCACTCGGGCACGCCCGAGCACGTCCATCTCGTGCAACGCATGCTCGCCGACCTGGGTCTGTCCGAGGCCGACCTCCAGTGTGAGCGCGACGGCAGTGCGCGGCACGAATGCTCGGGCAACCACACGGGATTGCTGGCGGCCAGCGTGTTCCACGGCTGGTCCACGCACGACTACCGCGAGCCCGACCATCCTACGCAGCAGCGCAGCCTTGCGGCGGTCGCAGCCGCAGCCGACGTAAGGCCCGAGGACGTCGGCATAGGCGTCGACGGCTGTGGCATCCTCACCTTCGCCACAGCCATCTCGGCCACCGCCCGTGCCTTCGCTCAGATCGACCAGTCAGCCCCGCGAGTAGCGGCGGCGATGCGTGCGCACCCCCTCCTCGTCGAAGGCGACGGCCTTCTGGACACCGTTATCATGCAGGCCTTTCCGGGGACCACGTCCAAGTGCGGGGCCGAGGGTCTGGGCTGCACAGCCCTCCCCGATGGCCGGGCGGTAGTCATGAAGGTACTCGACGGCGCCGACCGTGCCACCGACCCAGCCCTGATCGGCCTCCTCACACTCCTTGGCGGCTTCCAGGAGCCACCGGGCCCAGCATCCAGCCTCCTGACGCCGCCGATCCACAACAGGCACGGCGAAGCCGTAGGCAGACTCGAGGCACAGCTCGACTGAGAGCAGTCCGGCACACAGAGACAAGCCACGCCGTCGGCGACTGTAGGCAAGGGCCCAGAGCTACAGCGCCGCTGAGTCTGCTTCACGGCACGAGAGAGACGTCCTTCACTCCCCAGCGTGTCCACTGGGGATACCCGCCGCGCGCGACGAAGGCGATCGTGTTGCGCCCGGAGGGATGCAGCACCGACGGCGGCAAGGTCAGCGTGCGTAGAGCGCTCCAGCCGTCACGACGGCCCGTTGGGACGGGTCCCGCGTCGTGCCAGTTGACGATCAACCGGATCTCGCGCCGTTGGCAGTCGAAGACCCAGATCGGAAGAGCTCGTGTAGGGAAAGAGTGTAGGATAGGGTGTAGTTCTCG
>CAYMTC010000038.1:0-11075 GCA_964393265.1 uncultured Thermoleophilia bacterium | reverse complement strand
TCCCGCTGGTCGTCATGGACACCACGCTCTTCCAGCGCAGCTACCGCGGCCTCGGAGCCGAGGCAGCGGCGGACGCTGCGCGCCGCTGCCTCGCGGCGGCTCGCCGATCCGCCGGCACCGTAGCGATACTGTGGCACCCCAACCGCTTCCGCGCCCGCGGAGACGCAGACCACGAGCGCGTTTACCTCGACCTCATCGATTGGATCCTCTGCGGCGGCGGCACGTGCACCACGGCCGCCGCCGCGGGCGCGACGTGGACGCAGCAGTCCGCTCCGCGAGGGCAAGGCGACGCGTCCGGCGTGACGACGGCCTCGGCGACCGTAGGCGCCGAGGCCGGACTCGCGGTGCCGGACGGCACACTGCGCGGCGACACAGGGTCGTCGCCAAAGGAGCCGTCCGCCCTCGCGTCGCGCCGGCCGCGCATCATCGGACGCGTCACTGAGTCGGGCAGGCGCGCCGCCCGGTCACCCTACTCGCGCGTCGCGCACGTCTCGGTCGTCCATCGCCCCGACGATCCGCGCATCTTCGAGCGCGAGTGCCGGACCTTGGCTGACGCCGGTCACGAGGTCACCTACATCGTGCCCGGTGCAAACGAACGCCAGCGCGACGGTGTCCGCTTGGCCGCCCTGCCTGTGCGGCCGCGCTCCACCCGCTGGCTCAACGCGGGCCCTGTCCTGCGCCGTCTGCACACTCTGCGTCCCAGCGTCATCCACGTCCACGACCCGGAGCTGCTCACGCTGTTCCCCATCCTGCGCATGCTGGGACCACGGCTTGTGTACGACATGCACGAGTACGTGACCCAAGCCGTCGCCGGCAAGCACTACATCCCACCCTCCTTGCGCGGCCCAGCGGCGGGCGCTGTCGAGCTGACACAGCGTTCTCTCGTCGCGCTCGCTGACGGCGTCGTGAGCGTCGTCCCCGAGCAGTTCGAGGAGCTCGGCGCCCGGCCGGCTCTGCGGACCACGCTGCCCAACTATCCGAGGTACTCCCGCTTCCACGATGCCCAGCCGCTCCCCGAGATCGCGAGCGACGAGAGGCTCAAGCTCATCTACATCGGCAGCCTCACCCACGAGCGTGGCGTGGATCTCATGCTCGACGTGATCGACGAGGCCCCCGACGAGGTAGCCCTCTACCTGGGCGGGGTGTTCTACGATGCCCGCGTCGAGGCGCGAGTGCAGGCCCGGACATCGCAGGGGTCCCGCCCTCGCGTCCACCTGCTAGGCCGTATCCCACCCGACTCCGTGCCCCGCTACTTGGCCTCGGCCGACGTCGTCTGGGTGCCCAGCCTGCGCACGTCCCAGTACCAGCGGCCGGCGGTGGCCACCAAACTCTTCGAAGGCATGGCTTGTGGCTTAGCGGCTTTGGTCTCCGACCTGCCTGGGCGGCGTGCGGTGGTAGAGGGCGCCGGCTGTGGCCTCGCCGTCCCGCCCACCGTTGCCGGGCATCTCGAGGGTGTCCGCCGCCTGCTCTCAGACCGACAGAGCGTCGCGGCCATGGGCCAGCGGGGGGGAGAGGCAGTGCGCACCAAGTACTCGTGGGAGGCCATCGAGCACCGTCTGGTAGACTTCTACGCCGACCTGACGGCGCCACGTCAGCGCTGACGCCCCGCGCCGCTCCGCAGCAAAGTCGACGCCGGCACTCGGCCAGGCGCCGTGAACCGGTCAGGAAAGGACCCGTTCATCGTGATCGGACAGTTCTCCAACGTACTTGTGCTCGCGCCGCACACGGACGACGGCGAGTTCGGCTGCGGCGGCACCATGGCGCGCCTCATCGAGGAAGGGGCGCGGGTCACCTACGTCGCCTTCTCCACAGCCACACGCTCAGTGCCCCGCGGTCTGCCGGCAGACATCCTCGCCCGTGAGGTACGCGAAGCTACGGCCACTCTCGGCATCCCCGAAAAGGACCTCCGCGTCTTCGACTTCGAGGTGCGCTACTTCCCCACTGTCCGTCAGGACATCCTCGAGCGCATGATCGCCCTCAGCACCGAGATCGAGCCGGACTGCGTGCTCATGCCCTCGCTGTCAGACCTCCACCAAGACCACAAGACGGTCGCAGAGGAGGGGCTGCGCGCCTTCAAGCGCACCACGGTCCTCGGCTACGAGATCCCGTGGAACAACATCACGTTCAACCACCAGCTCTACGTCACCCTCGCCCAACGTCACCTGGACCTCAAGGTCAAGGCGCTGGACTGCTACCGCTCACAGCAGCACCGCAACTACGCGCGCGAGGACTACATCCGCAGCCTAGCGTTCACCAGGGCCATCGACATCGGCCGCGAGCTGGCCGAGGTCTTCGAGCTCTACCGCTGGATCGTCTGAGCCTCCACGTGGCTGCGCGCGACATCTCCATTGTGCTCACCGCCACCGGCTGTCCGGGCGCGTCCACCCTCATCCGCATGCTCAAGGCCAATGGCGAGCGTGGGCTCACGGTCCACGGCACCGACTCTCGCCGTGACGCTGTGGGCAGGCTCCTGTGTGATTCGTTCGAGACGGTGCCGTGGGGGACCCACCCGCGGTACGTGGAGGCGTTGCTCGACGTCGTCCGCCGTCGGCGACCAGATATCCTGTTCATCCAGTCTTCGCTTGAGGTGGGGCCGGTGGCGAACCACAAAGCGGAGTTCGAAGGACTCGGCGTGCGTGTACTCGTGGCTTCACCGGCCGCCATCCATACGTGCTCCGACAAGTCCGCTCTGCATGCCGCCCTTGCCGATAGCGGCGTGCGTCAGCCGCGGTTCCTGCTGCCAAACAGCATCGAGGAGTTCGTCGATGGGGCGCGGTCGCTCGGCTACCCTGCTGTGCCGGTCTGCTTCAAGCCGCCCGTCGGCAAGGGATCGCGCGGCTTCAGAGTGTTGAGGCCGTCGGTGGACCGCGCCCACATCATCCTCAATGAGCGACCCACCGACACCACGATGGCTCTGCAGGAGTGCATCGACGTCTTCAAGGACGTCGTACCCTTCCCTCGCCTCATGCTCATGGAGTACATCGACGGCATCGAGTGCACCGTCGACGCCTTGGTCGACAGCGGCCGCATCCTCGCCTACCAGGCCAAGACAAGGGAGGCCGTCGATACGGGGCTTGCTATGTCGTTCCGCACCGTCGAGCGCCCCGACCTTGTCGCGGCAGCCGCCACCATCTGCGAGCACCTGCAGCTGGATTGGTTCGTCAATGTCCAGTTCAAGGCAGACGCGCTCCTCGAAGTGAACCCCCGCGTCTCGACGTTCGTGTACCAGGAAGACTTCATCCTTCCGTACCTCGGCATCAAGTATGCCCTCGGCGAGATCGACGCCGAGGCACTCGCAGGGCTTCAGCGACGAGTACGCACGAGCCGGCGCTCGCTGCGCTACTACGACCAAGTCTTCTGGGACGAGCCCGGGCCACCCATCTGATGCACGTCCTCTACTTCCATCAGTACTTCTCCACGCGCTCGGGCGCCCATGCCACCCGCTCCTACGAGGTGGCACGGCGCCTGGTGGCGCGTGGGCACAGCGTCACGATGGTCACCCGCGACACACGGGGCGATGAGCCCAACTCCGACGCAGCCGGCCGGCCCGCCTACACACTGGTCGATCGACGCACTGTCGACGGCATCGACGTCGTCTACATCGCGATGCCGTACTCCAACTACTTCTCCACCGCCCTGCGACTGGCATCGTTCGCCGGGTTCACCGTAGCGGCGACCGTCGCGGGGCTCGTGCTCCCTCGTCCAGACGTGGTGTTCGCCACGTCCACGCCCCTCACCATCGGCGTGCCAGGGCTCGTCGCCGCCCGCTGCAGGCGGGCGCCGTTCGTCTTCGAGATCCGCGACCTCTGGCCGGCCGTGCCAGCTCAGATGGGCGTGCTAAGGCCAGGGCCTCTCCTCGCCGCGGCAGAGTGGCTCGAGACCGCGTTGTACCGCGCCGCACGCCAGGTCATCGTGCTCAGCGAGGGCTCGCGCGATGCGCTGCTCGCACAGGGCGTGCCAGAAGAGAAGCTGGTGTTCGCACCCAACGCCAGCGACTTGGACCTCTTCCACCCCGCCGCTGCCGACACCGCGTTCCGTGGGCGCCACGGCCTCGACGGCAAGTTCGTCGCCGTCTACACGGGCGCCCTTGGTCGCGCCAACGGGCCGCACCAGATGCTCGACGCCGCACTCCTCCTGCAGCGCAGCGGCAACGACACCGTACACCTGGTCATCGCCGGCGACGGTGCTGAGCGCCCCGGCCTCCAGACACGCATCGAGCAGCAGCAGCTCCGCAACGTCACCCTGCTGCCGCCGCTGCCCAAGACGCAGATCGCCGGCATCGTCGCCGCGGCTGACGTGAGCATGACACTGTTCGCGCCCTACCCCATACTCGCCAGCAACTCCCCTAACAAGCTCTTCGACTCACTGGCCGCGGGCACTCCCGTCATCGTGAACCTCGATGGATGGCTGCGCCGCGTCATAGAGGGTTCGGCCGCAGGCGTCTACGTGCCGCCGGCCGACCCCCAAGCCCTAGCGGCAACGCTGGCGGCCCTTGCACAGGAGCCGCGCATCGTGGGCACCATGGGGTCTAATGCACGCGCTCTCGCCGAGTCCGAGTTCGACCGCAACGTCGTGGTCGACCGCGTGGCGTCCGCGCTCGAGGGGGCGGCTCATGCCGGCTGACTCATCTGTGTCCGGCGATCGCCCGCCCGCTACGCACGATGACTCGTCGTACGCTGACCTGCCGCTGATCTGCGGTATCCCGGACGATGCTCTGCCCCAGAGCTTCTACGCGCGACGGGGCAAACGCCTCCTCGATGTGCTCGGCGCAGTCGTCCTCCTGGTCCCTCTCGGGCCGGTCTTGTTGCTGCTGGCGCTCGTGGTGGCCATCACGAGCGGACGTCCGGTCTTCTTCCGACAGGAACGCATGGGGTACCAGTGCTCGGTCTTCCGCATCTTCAAGTTCCGCACCATGGTGCGCGACGCGGAGTCCAAGGGAGCTGGGCTGTACCTGGCAGACGACGATGACCGCATCACCTGGGCAGGACGCTGGCTCAGAGCCACCAGCCTGGATGAGCTACCGCAGGTGTTCAACGTGCTCCTCGGCGACATGAGCTTCGTCGGCCCCAGACCCAACCTGCCCATGACCATCCACAGGTACCGTGACTACTACGATCTCATCCTCACCGTGAAACCAGGTATCACGGGTCTCGCGGCTGTGCGCGGCCGCAGCCATCTGCGACGTTCCCAGATGCTCGCGCTCGACCAGGAGTACGCGCAGACGGTCAGTCTGCTCACCGACCTCCGCATCCTCGCCGCGAGCATCCCGGTCGTCCTGCTGCGGCGCGGCGCGTTAGGCCCTAAGACAGAGGAGTACATGGAAGACCTCGACCCGCCGGGCCAGACGCTCACTGCGTCCGGGGACTCGGCCTCCCAGAAGGGGTGATCCTACGACCATGACTCACGGCAAGAAGACCTCCCTCTCGCTGCTTGGCAGCTCGCCGGCCTTCCCAGACGGCCTTCGACTGCTCGCGCCCACCTTGCCCGACTACGAAGAAGTAGGGCCACGCTGGGCGCAGTGCTTCGCCACCGGTGTGCTCACCAAGGGGCCGGCACTCGCCGAGTACGAGCAGCGCCTCGCCGATCACCTGGGCGTCCGCCACGCCATCGGCGTCTCGTCCTGCACCGCCGGGCTCATGCTCGCCCTCGACCGCTACCGTGGCCGCACCGCCCTCCTGCCCAGCTTCACGTTCATGGCCACGGCCATGGCAGCCGCGTGGACTGGCCTGCGGCTCGTCTTCTGCGATGTGGATCCTCACACGTGGAGCCTCGATCCACAGTCGGTGAGCGCCGCCATCGACCGGGAAGGCTTGGGAGCTCAAGACGCTGTGATCATCCCGGTGCACGTGTTCGGCGCTCCGGCTGACACCGACGCCTTCGACGACCTAGGCGACCGTACGGGCATACCGGTGGTGTACGACGCCGCGCACGCCTTCGGCACTCTGCGCGGCGGCCGCCCGCTGGGCCCGCAAGGAAGCGCCCAGGTGTTCAGCACATCACCCACCAAGCTGCTCATCACTGGCGAGGGCGGCGTCGTGGCGACAGACGACGATGACGTGGCCGAGCACGTGGTCGTCGGCCGCGAGTACGGCAATCCTGGGTCGTACGACGCACCCTTCCCGGGCCTCAACGCCCGGCTCTCCGAGGCAGGGGCGCTGCTCGGCATAGCGAGCCTAGGTCTCCTGGACAGCGAAGCCGAGCGTCGGAATGAGCTGGCGCGCCTCTATCGCCGTGGTCTGGCGGACGTGCCCGGCATCACGTTCCAGCGCCTGCGCAACGAGGACCGCTCGTCGTACAAGGACATGTCCGTCACCGTTGGTCCGGAGTTCGGGCTTTCCCGTGACCAGCTCGTGCGGGTCCTGGCCGCAGAAGGCATCCCGACACGTCTGTACTACGTGCCACCTGCGCACCATCTCACCGCGTTCGCACGTGCCGATGAAGCGGCCGAGAGTCGCCTCCCTGTCACCGCCCGTCTGGTGGACCAGATAGTCTCACTGCCCCTCTACGGGCGGCTCGCCAACGAGCACGTCGAGACCATCATCGAGTGCATCGGCGCAGCGCATGAGGAGGCACCGCAGCTTCGCGAGGTGCTCGACTCGACCCGGTGACGGCGACACCGCGCTACACGTGACAAGGTATGATGCGGCCCATATGACGAGCAGAGACCAGATCGACATCGACTTCGCTGCGTTCGGGCGCCTTATCGCTCGCTTCTGGTGGGTGGTAGTGGTCCTCGCCGCTCTAGGAGCGGCGCTCGCGGTGGGCGTTGGTCTGGCGCAAGGAGACCGCTACCAGGCTTCCACCTCGGTGTATCTCGGACAGAGCACCGATGCCAACGGGAATCCCATCTCAAGTCTCAACGCCAACCCTCGTGCGGCGGCGCAGATCCTGCAGACTCAGCAGGTCGTCTCCGCCGCCGCACGGAAGGCTGGCGAGCCCATGACGCCCAGCAGACTGCGGCGCGGGCTGCAGGTCGAGATACCTCCGCAGCCCGCGCGCACCTCCGGTGTCCCCAATAACCTCGTCATCATCTACGTCTCAGACGCCGACGCAGGCGCTGCTGCACGCGCGGCAAATGCGCTCGCCCGCATCCTCACCGAGCGCATGGCCTCCTTGGCAAAGCAGAAGACCGCCCTGCTCAACAGGACCATCCACGACAACCTCAACCAGCTGGAGCAGCTGGACGGCCGAGCTGAGCGCGCCGAGGAGGCGCTGGCGCGTATAGCGGAGGGCGCGGGGAGCGCTCAGGAGAAGGCCGTCGCCGGCGCTCCCTACCTCACCATACTGCAGTCGGTCACGACCGTACGTGAGGCAGTCGCCACCGAGCTTCGGCAGGCGCAGCTCCAGCTCCTCGTGGCACGTGGTGTGGAGCAACCTAGCGTCGTCAACTTGGCGGCCACCCCCAAGGAGCCGGTGGCTCTCAGCTGGGTGGCCACCGCCCTCATAGGAGCCCTGGGCGGCGCCGTGGTCGGCATCGTGGTCGCCGTGGTGCTCGCCCGACGTTCCGGGCGCCGCCCCACCTGACTAGAGCGGCCGCGGCCGTCACAGACGACGGTCAGACTCGCCACCAACGGCACCGTCCTCTTCGCCAGGCTTGGCCGGATCGCGCAGCTGGTACACGTCCGGCCGCCGGTGCGCCGCCGTAGGCAGCGCGTCGCGGACCCGTACCACTTCGCCGAGGTCGAGGTCGGCCACGCACGTACCCACACCCGTCGTCACCTCGGCAAGACACCTGCCCCATGGATCGACTATCAGGGAGTGCCCAAAGCACTCGTTCTCGGGCGTATGGAAACCCACCTGGTCGGGCGCCACAAGGAAGCAGCCACTGTCGACAGCGCGTGCCCGCACCAGGAGGTGCCAGTGCGCCTGGCCGGTGTACGCTGTGAAGGCGGCCGGCGCGACGATGACCTGCGCCCCGATCTGTGCAAGACGCAAGTAGTGCTCGGGGAACCGCACGTCGTAGCAGATGGTCATCCCCACACGCACGCCTTCCACACTGGTGCAGACCACCTGGTCGCCCGCCTCGAGGGCGTCCGACTCACGGTAGGTGACGGTCCCGGATACCGCATCGAAGAGGTGGAGCTTGCGATACACAGCGAGCACCTCGCCGGACGTGCCTATGAGCACGCTCGTGTTGTACAGGCGCCCCTCGTGCTGCGTCGTCTCGTAGAAGGAGCCGGCGAGCACGTGGACGCCCAAGCGCGCGCTGAGAGCCCGCATGGCTGTCGTGCTGGGGCCGTCAAGGCTCTCACCGGCCGACAGCACCCCGCGCAGCGTCCCCTTGTAATTCCACGTCTCGGGAAGGACGATGAGCCTGGCGCCTCGCTCGGCCGCCTCCTCGACCAGACGCGTGGCCACCGCGACGTTCTCTGCGCGGTCGTCGCGCGAGTTCATCTGTACGCAGGCGACTGCGAGCCTGGCAGTCGTGGTCACTTGGCCTCCATGCGGTCCGCGGCGATCAGACATATGATCTCCCACGCCACGGTCGCCGCCAGGGCCGCGGTGATACGACCTGCGTCGTGCTCGGGCACCACCGAGTTCACGTCCGCGCCGACGATCTTTAGACCTCGGCACCCGCGCAACAACGCCAGGGCTTGGAGCGAGCTTGGCCCACCCACCTCCGGCGCGCTGACCCCTGGAGCAAAGCCCGGGTCCACGAAGTCGATGTCGAAGCTGAGGTAGGCGGCCCCGCCAGAGACCTCCACCGCCGCTGTCGACATGCCGGTGCCGAGCTGGGCTAGATCCTCCCAGGGCACCACCGCGAAGCCCATCTGGCGAGCATCGTCCAAGTCGTTGGGGGCGAGAGAGCCACCACGCGCGCCTAGGAGGAAGGAGCGGGCGGGATCGATCAGACCTTCCTCGACGGCTCGCCGCACGACGGTGCCGTGCGCGTAGCGTTCGCCCCCGTACTCGTCCCAGGTGTCGGTGTGCGCGTCGAAGAGGACCAACGCCACAGGTCCGTGCCGCCGTGCCGCTGCACGCAGCCCCGCGAGGAGCAGGCTCTGGTCGCCCCCGATGCACACGGGGACCACAGCCGCGTCGTGCAAGCGACCCAGCTCGTCCGACACTGCGTCGAAGGTACGATCGAGGAAGCCGGGCGTGACCGCCACATCACCGTGGTCGACCACAGACACGTGATCGAACGGAGCGATGCGCTGGCTGGGGTTGTACCAGGGGCGCAACGTCTGTGACACCTCACGCACCGCCGTGGGCCCGAACCGAGCCCCACCGCGCCAATGGGTGGTGGTGTCGAAGGGCACACCTACCACGGCCACGTCCACCCCGTCCGTGCTCTGTACATGCGGTAGGCGCAGGAAAGTGGGCACGCCCGCGAACCTCGGTGACTCTTCCAGACCTGCCGGTCCGTGACCCTTCACTTCGTCCTCCTCTCCCGACGCATGCCTTCAGTATCGCATAGGCCCGCTCAACGACTCCCGGCGTCTCGCTTGACATCGTATGGTAGACTGCCCCGCATGGTAGAGATCGGTAGACGCATCGCACCCGCCCGCCGCTGGCGCGCCCCGCGCGCCTGATCCCCCCTCCCCGCTGGGGCGGCCCTGCCGCCGTCCCCTCTCACTCGAAAGCTCCGCGCACACCAGTGCCATTCCTCGCAGCCTGTGCAGCGTGACCCCGTCCTTCAGTCGGCGGTCGCCACATCGGCCGAAGAGGGCGGAGGAAGACCGCGAGACCAGGACCAGCATCGACATGGCAAGTAGACACGAAGGAGGTGCATCGTGACGAAGAAGACGGTTCTGAGCGAGGGGATCATCCCTGAGAATTGGTACAACATCGTCGCCGACCTCCCCACACCGCCCGCACCGCCACTGCACCCAGGCACCCATCAGCCTGCGGGGCCGGACGATCTGTCGGCGATCTTCCCCATGGGCCTCATCGAGCAGGAGGCATCGACCCAGCGCTTCATCACCATCCCGGAGTCTGTCCGTGACATCCTGCGCATTTGGAGGCCCACTCCTCTCGTACGCGCCACCAACCTTGAGAAGGCCTTGGACACGCCCGCGAAGATCCTCTTCAAGTACGAGGGCGCCAGCCCAGCGGGCTCGCACAAGGCGAACACGGCAGTGGCACAGGCGTACTACAACAAGCGAGAGGGCGTCAAGAAGATCTCCACGGAGACGGGTGCGGGGCAATGGGGCTCGGCATTGGCCTTGGCCTGCCAGCTCTACGGCATCGATCTCACCGTCTTCATGGTCAGAGTCAGCTACGACCAGAAGCCGTACCGAAAGAGCATGATACGCCTGTGGGACGCGGACGTGTATCCAAGCCCGAGCGACCGGACCAACGCCGGGCGGGCAGCGCTTGAAGCGGACCCAGGCTCGAACGGCACGCTCGGCCTGGCCATCTCCGAAGCCGTGGAGGTCGCCGCCACCAACCCGGACACCAACTACGCGTTGGGCAGTGTCCTCAACCACGTGCTCCTCCACCAGACGGTTATCGGTGAGGAGGCGATCGCTCAGTGCGAATCGGCAGGCACGTACCCGGACGTGCTCGTCGGCTGCGTGGGTGGAGGCTCTAGCTTCGCCGGCATGGCCTTCCCCTTCCTGCGGGAACGCCTCGCCGGCAAGCGCGACACACGCTTCGTCGCCGTGGAGCCCACCGCGTGCCCCACGCTCACCAAGGGCAAGTTCACCTACGACTTCGGTGACGTGGCACAGCTCACTCCATTGCTCAAGATGCATACGCTGGGGCACGACTTCATGCCAGCCGGCATCCATGCAGGCGGCTTGCGCTACCACGGCATGGCACCTCTTATCAGCCATGTCGTCGACCTCGGCCTCATGGAGGCCGTCGCCGTACCACAGCTCGCCTGCTTCGAGGCGGCACAGCTGTTCGCGTGCACCGAGGGCCTCGTGCCAGCGCCAGAGTCATCGCATGCCATCCGCGTGGCCATCGATGAGGCGATCAAGGCTAGGGAGGAGAAGGCCGAGCGCACGATCCTCTTCAATCTCACCGGCCACGGGCTGCTGGACCTGGCGTCGTACGATGCCTACCTGGCCGGCGAACTCCGTGACTACGACCATCCAGACGAGGCGATCCGGGAAGCCATCGACATCGCG
>CAYMTC010000037.1:0-11436 GCA_964393265.1 uncultured Thermoleophilia bacterium | reverse complement strand
CGCGGCCTCTGTCACGCCAGCGGGGCGTGATCGTCGTCTAGTTTGGCTACGCCCGCGCGAAACCCTTCACGCTGACCTACCGAGCGCGATCTTCGCCAGCGACCCTACCATCTGGCCGCGCGACCCGGATGCGAGATCCTACTGCTTGGGGCCCTGAGCCTCGGGGGCTCCTGGCGTCTCGCCCTCAGCGGCCTCTGTCGTGGACTCAGCGGCCTCTTCCTCCTCGTAGGCTTCCTCGTCGGCCGCCTCATCGTAGTCCTCTTCCTCGGCGTAGTACTCCTCGTCGTCGGCCCCTTCGAGCTCGGCGACGTCCTCGTCCTCGTAGTCCTCTTCCTCGACGTACTCGTCCTCTTCCTCAGCCTCGGGCGCCGTGATGCTTGAGATCGCCCGCTTGAGGAACTTGATCTGCGTGCGCGACGCCACCTCGAGCACCACCCAGTCTGGCCCCACCTTACGCACTGTACCGTGGACACCGCCGATGGTGACTACTTCGTCGCCACGCTTGAGCATGCTCATCATCTCTTGGTGCTGCTGCTTCTGGCGACGCTGCGGCCTGATAGCCAGGAAGTAGAAGATACCGACGAAGAGAACAATGTAGATGATCAGCATGTATGTGTTATTCACGTCCCAACTCCCTGTCTGGGTGGCTCGGTCACCGCTTGCCAGCGCTCGGTGACCGAAGCGGCGAACTCGGTAAAGTCGCCCGCCAGTATGGCTGTACGGGCATCGGCGCACAATCTTACCAGAGTCCGCAGATTGTGCAGGCTGAGCAACTCATGCGCAAGCAGCTCTCTTTGGTTCACGAGGTGGCGCAAGTAGGACCGCGTGAATGTGCGGCAACAGTAGCAGTCACACTGGGGATCGATGGGCCTCAGATCAGTGGCGTGGCAGGCATTGCGAAGGTTGAGGCGTCCCCCGTCGCGCAGCAGAGCGGTGCCGGTGCGGGCCATCCGCGTAGGTAGAACGCAGTCGAAGACGTCTATGCCACTGCCTATCACCGAGAGGATGCCCACCGGGTCGCCGATACCCATGAAGTACCGCAGGCGGTCCTCCGGCAGCACGTGGTCCATGAGCGCGACCGTGCGCAGCATGTCAGCGCCACGCTCGCCCACCGACAGGCCTCCCACCGCGTAGGCCGAGAAGCCGATCTCCTGGAGCTCCTCAGCCGAGCGACGACGAAGCTCCTCGTCGACGCCTCCCTGGACGATGCCCAGGAGGAGCTGGTCGGGACGGGTGTGCGCTGCACGGCACGCCGCCGCCCACCTGGTCGTGCGTTGCACCGCAGCGGCAAGGACCTCACGCGTGGCCAGGGCAGGCGCGCACTCGTCCAGGCACATGACGATGTCGGCCCCAAGCTCCTCCTGGACCGCCATGGCCAGCTGCGGCGTGAAGAGGTGCCGCGACCCGTCGTAGACCGAGCTGAACTCGACGCCGTCATCCCGCACGACCCGCGTATCGGCGAGACTGAAGACCTGGAAGCCGCCGGAGTCGGTGAGCAGCGGGCCGTTCCAACCCATGAACGAGTGGAGCCCACCATGCGCCGCCACCGTGGGCGAGCCCGGCCGGAAGTACAGGTGGTAGGTATTGGCCAGCACGATACGCGCGCCCAGCTCCTCGAGCTCCCGGGGCGTGACGGCCTTGACGGTCGCCTTGGTGCCTACCGGCATGAAACACGGCGTCTCGACGACGCCGTGCGGCGTGGTCAGCAGGCCCGCCCGCGCCCTGCCATGGCGAGCGACGACAGAGAAGGAGAACGGCGACGCGCCGCTGGGCGCCGCTGCGTTCATACGACCACCATGGCGTCGCCGAAGCTGTAGAAGCGGTAGCCATGGACTACCGCATGGCGGTACGCGCGCCGCGTGGCGGCGACACCGTAGAACGCCATGACCAGTGCCAACAGGCTGCTGCGCGGCAGGTGGAAGTTCGTGATGAGCCCGCTGACCACCTGGAACCGAAAGCCCGGCGTGATGAACAGCTCGGTACTGCCCGCTAGCACACCGTCGCAGGCAGCCGTAGTACCAAGGGCCAGGTGCTCCAGCGTGCGGACCGTTGTGGTGCCTACCGCGATCACCCGTCGGTCCTCCTCGAGGGCGGTGAGCACCGTCTGCCAGGCGCTGAGCGGCACGGCGAAGCGCTCGGCGTGCAGCTGGTTGTCCTCCAGCCGAGGCTGTTTCAACGGACGGAAGGTGCCCAGACCGACGTGCAGTGTGAGGTGCACGATCTGCACGCCCAGTCTCGTGAGCTCAGCGTCCAGTCGCGGCGTGAAGTGGAGCCCCGCCGTGGGCGCGGCGGCCGAACCCAGTAGCCGCCCGTACGTAGTCTGGTAGCGCTCGGGGTCGTCGACCGTGCTCTTGATGTACGGAGGTACTGGGACAGACCCATACCGATGGAGCAACTCCGTCACCGCTGTCGCGGAGGCACTCTCCACCAGCCACCGGCCATCGCCGATGCGCTCTACCACCTCAAGCTCCCACTGTGAGTCGACGCTGCACGTCAGTGTCTCGCCGACCTTGGGGCGGCCCCGTACCAGTACCTCCCAGAGCGGACCGCCCCGCGTAGGTGACACCTCGTGCAGGAACAGCACCTCGAGCCGGCCCCCGCTGGGCCGAAGGAACCACGTACGCGCCGCCAGGACCCGGCTGTCGTTGCGGACCAGCACGTCGCCAGGCTTGAGCAAGGCCGGCAGGTCGCGGAAGTGTCGGTCGCTGAGCGCAGCGCCGTCCTTGGCAGCCGCCCGACGGCACACCAGCAACCGCGAGCCCGTGCGCTGAGACGCCGGATGCTGTGCGATGAGATCGGTCGGCAGTTCGTAGTCCAGCTCGGTGAGGTCCATGGAGTAATCGCAGGCCAGGGGCACAGCTCAGTGCCGCTTACGGGCACGGCGTTGGTGCCATGCCTCCCACTTGCTGAGAGCACAGCCGCAGTACTTCTGGCGGTACAGCCCAAAGCGGCGGCTCTGCTCGTAGTGTTCACGGTACAGGGGACGTTGGTCACGGTAGAGGAACTCCACGTTGAAGGCAGCCGCCGCCATGGTGCCGGCCTCACGGATGATGTCGTGCGGCTGGTAAGGACTGATGGCGAGAGTCGTCGCGAACTGCGGGATATCGAGCGCCGCAGCTTGACGAGCCGTCTCGAACAAGCGCAACACGATGCAGAGCCGGCAGCGCCCCTGACGATCGGCAGGACCCTGCACTTGCCATGAGTCGCGCCAGACCTCGAGGGCGCGCGCGGACTCCTCCCCCGCCTCAGCCTCGCCGATCACATCGAGAGGGACATCCAGCCCCTGCGCCAGGCGATACATGGAGTCGAGCCGCCGTTGGTACTCGACCGCCGGTTCGATGTTGGGGTTGAAAAAACAGGCTCTCACTTCGAAGCCCTGGCGTCTCCAGTCGGGCACCGCCACGCTTGCGCAAGGACCGCAGCAGGCGTGGAGGTACAGCCACTCGGAGGTGTCGGTAGATGTGCTCGGCATGTCCTGTAGTACGCTGGCGCTCTAGCTGAACAGCTGCGGCTGATCTCGCGGTGGCTCTACCCCGCAGTGACGAAAGCCGGCTCGCGTGAGGACTCGACCTCGCGGGGTGCGCTTGAGGAAGCCGCGCATGATGAGGTACGGCTCGTAGACGTCCATCAGCGTGTCCGACTCCTCGCCGAGCGCCACCGCGAGTGTGTCCAGTCCCACCGGCCCTCCATCGAACTTCTCGCAGATGGTGAACAGCACATCGCGATCGAGCTTGTCCAGCCCCTCCGCATCGACGCGGAACAGCTCAAGCGCCGCGAGGCACACCTCATGCGTGATGCGGCCGTCGTGGCGCACCTCTGCGAAGTCGCGCACCCGCCGCAAGAGTCGGTTGGCGACACGCGGAGTGCCGCGCGCGCGCCGTGAGATCTCACCGGCAGACGCCGCGTCGATGCCTGTACTGAGGATGCCCGCCGAACGCACGACGATGGCCGCGAGCTCGTCTTCTGTGTAGTAGTCGAGCCGCTGCGACACGCCGAACCGATCGCGCAGCGGCGTCGTAAGCAGGCCGGTGCGTGTGGTGGCCCCGATGAGTGTGAACTGCGGGATAGACATGCGGATGCTGCGTGCCGCTGGGCCCTCTCCGATCATGATGTCGATCTCGAAGTCTTCCATGGCCGGGTACAGCACCTCTTCGACGGCGGCGTTGAGCCGATGGATCTCGTCGACGAACAGCACGTCGCCGCGCTCTAGGTTGGTGAGGATGCCGGCGACATCGACCTTGCGCTCCAGAGCAGGGCCGGAGGTGGTGTGCACCACGACGCCCAGCTCGTTGGCGATGATGCCTGCCAACGTCGTCTTGCCGAGGCCGGGCGGCCCCGCGAGCAACACATGGTCGAGCGTCTCACCACGGCGCTTGGCGGCCTCGACGAAGATCTCCATCTGTTCTTTGACGGCAGTCTGTCCGACGAACTCGGAGAACCGCCGCGGACGCAGGGTGACCTCGACGTCGCCGTCTCCGGGCGTCTCTGTGGGGTCTCCCAATCTGGCGGTTTGGCCGACCCGTTCTCTGTTCTGATCACTCAAGGCCTTTGACACCTCACGACGGACGCGCCCGTCGTAGAGCGTAGCGCACAAGCTCATCGACCGCGGCATCGGCTGGCGCTTCCTGGAGTGCGCTGTCTGCGTCGGCCAGCGTCATGCCTAGGTTCACAAGCGCCGATCGCGCTGCGAGCAGGGCTCCTGCTCGCTCGTCGACCGGCGGCACGCTGCCGCCGCCATCCAGGACCACCTGCCCTACGCTGTCCTTGAGCTCGACTATGAGCCGCTGCGCCAACTTGCGCCCAATGCCCGGGATGGACTCGAACCGCTTGTGGTCTGCCTGCAGCACTGCCAGCTCCAGATCAGGCACCGGGTAAGCGGACAGGATGGCAAGCGCCACTCTTGGGCCCACCCCGCTGACCGTGATGAGCCTGCGGAAGAACGCCAGCTCACGCGCGTCATTGAACCCGAACAACTGGAGCGCGTCGTCCCGGACGTGGAGATGAGTGACGAATGTACGCTCGCCCCCTACGTGGCTGACTGCCTGAGACGCAAGTCGGCCAGGCACGAGCAGTTCCAGGCCGACCCCACCCACGTCCACCACGACGTTGTCTGCCCCGGCAGACACCACCATGCCACGCACGTGGGCGATCATGGACGACAGCCTTGACTCACGAGTGCCTCCCAGGACCACTCAGCTGCGCGGTACTGTGGTGCAGATGCGCATGAGCGATAGCCACGGCCAGAGCGTCGGCCGCATGGTCCGGCTGAGGTATGCGCTCTAGCCCGAGCAGTACCTTGGTCATCTCCTGCACCTGTGCCTTACTGGCCCGCCCGTACCCAGTGACCGCCTGCTTGATCGCCAGCGGTGAGTAGTCGACCGCCGGGATACTCAGCTCGGCCGCCGCCAGGATGATGACACCACGCGCGTGCCCTACGGTAAGCGCCGTCTTGACGTTCACATTGACGAAGAGATCCTCGATAGCCACGGCTTGCGGCTTGAACCGGCGCAAGAGGAAGAGCAGCTCGTCGTGGATACGGCGCAGACGAGCACCCGTCTCGTCACGAGGAGACGTGACGATACACCCGTGCGCCGGCGAACTGAGCCGGTTGCCGTCCTGTTTCACGACCCCCCAGCCCGTGTTCGCCGTGCCTGGGTCCACCCCGAAGATCAGCATGGCAGGCCGGCGCCGCAGCGCCACTACCCGGCCACGGCCTCGAGGATATCCTCGGGGATGTCGAAGTTGGCATAGACCTCTTGGACGTCGTCGCTGTCTTCCAGCGCCTCGACGAGGCGCAGGACCCGCCGAGCGTCGGCCTCACCGAGCTCGACGGTGGTCTTGGGTAGCATCGTGAGCTCCGCGCTCTGGAACTCTATGCCCGCAGCAGCGAGACCATCCCGCACCGCATGGAGATCTGACGGCGCCGTGATGACCTGGAAGGTGTCGCCATCTGACATGACGTCATCGGCGCCCGCCTCGACGGCCGCCGCCATGACGTCGTCCTCATCGAACTGCGCAGCGTCGACGACGATAGAGCCGCGACGCTCGAACACCCACGCCACAGAACCCGGCTCTGCCAAGTTGCCGTTGTGCTTTGAGAACGCACCGCGGACGTCGGCGGCCGTTCGATTGCGGTTGTCGGTGAGTGCCTCGACCAGGATGGCGACCCCAGCTGCTCCATAGCCCTCGTACACGATAGACTCGTAGGACTCACCACCGCCCTGACCGGCGCCACGCTGGATGGCACGCTCGATGTTGTCCTTTGGCATGCTGTAGCTGCGCGCCTTCTCTATGGCCGCATCGAGCGCAGTGTTACTGCCGGGGTCCGCGCCGCCCTCGCGAGCCGCCACCATGATGGCTCGTGAGAGCTTGGAGAACAGCTGGCCGCGCTTGGCGTCCTCCTTGCCCTTCTTGTGCTTGATCGTGGACCACTTGGAGTGCCCGGACACCGCGTCACCCCCTTACTTCGAGTCTTCCTTGGCCTTCTTGGCCTCTTCGATCACCTTGGTGGCAATGTGCGCCGGGACCTCTTCGTAGCGCAGGAACTCCATCGTGTAGTCGCCGCGCCCACCCGTCATGGACGTGAGGTCTGGTGCGTACGACAGCATCTCGGCCAGCGGCACCTCGGCTGACACGACGCTGTACTGTCCCCGTGGGTCGGTGCCCAACACCCGTCCACGCCTGGCGTTGAGGTCGCCGATGACGTCGCCGGTGTTCTCTTCGGGGGCCGTTATCTCTACGGCCATGATGGGCTCCAGGAGCACCGGTTGCGCCTTCTCCACGGCGGCCTTGAAACCGATGGAACCGGCGATCTTGAACGCCATGTCTGACGAGTCGACGGGGTGGTGCTTACCGTCGTAGAGCATGACTTCGATGTCGACCATGGGATACCCGGCCAGGAAGCCGCTCCCCATGGACTCCACGATGCCCTTCTCCACGGCAGGTATGAAGTTGCGTGGGATGGCGCCGCCGACGATCTTGTCGATGAACTCGAAGCCCTCTCCGCGGGAGCGCGGCGCCACCTGCATCCACGTGTCGGCGAACTGGCCCCGGCCACCCGTCTGCTTCTTATGACGTCCCTGCGCCTTCGCCGTACCCTTGATCGTCTCACGGTAGGGCACCCGCGGTGGATGGAGGTCGACCTCGACGCCGAAGCGCCGCTTCATGCGGTCGACAGCCACCTCGACGTGCACCTGGCTCATCCCGGAGACGATGGTCTCGCCGGTCTGTGGGTCGCGGTGCACCTGCAGCATGGGGTCTTCCTCGGAGAGACGCCGCAGCGCGTTCATGACCTTGTCCTCGTCGCCCTTGCTCTTGGCCGCCACAGCGAAGGACATGAGCGGCGCAGGGAACTCGAACGGTGCGAAGGAGGCGGCAGCGCCCTCGCCGCAGATGGCATCGCCGGTCACGACGTCCTTGAGCTTGGCGACAGCGCCGATGTCACCCGCCACGACGGACTCGACCTGGTTCTGCTCCTTGCCCTGCGCCTTGAGCAGCTGCCCGAGCCGCTCCTTGTGGCCGTCACGAGAGTCGACGACGTTCGAGTCGCTGCCGAGAGCGCCCTGGAACACACGGAACACGTTGATGTGGCCGCTGAACGGATCGGCGAAGGTCTTGAACACGAGCGCGACAGGAGTCTTGGAAGGGTCGCAGGCGAGCTCGACTGGCTCGCCCTGCGGATCGGTGGCAGGCAGCGGCGGCAGATCGAGTGGGGACGGCGCCACGGCGAGCACGTCAAGGAGAGCATCCACACCGACGAGGTGAGTGGCGGAGCCCGCACCTACCGGGAAGAGCTTGGCTGCCCGCACAGCAGCTGAGAAGGCTGCCCCGAGCTCCGCGTCACCGATGGGCTCGCCCTCGAGGTACTTCTCCATGAGCGCATCGTCTGTCTCGACGACCGCCTCGAGCAGGGCGTCACGTGCTGCGGCGGCAGCGTCCGCCAGCTCCGCAGGGATATCTGCCGCATTCACCTTATTGCCGTCGAGCGACAGCGCCTTCATGCTGAGCAGGTCGATGACCCCGCTGAGGTCGTGCTCGACGCCCACTGGCAGCTGTACAGCGACCACCTGTGCGCCGAACGCCTCACGCAGCGCGTCGACCGCGGCCTGGTAGTCGGCGCGTTCGCGGTCGAGCATGTTGCAGAACAGGACACGGGCCACGCCGCGGGCCTCCGCACGGGCCCACAGCCGCTCCGTCTGCACCTCCACTCCGTTGACAGCGTTGACGACCACGAGCGCTGTCTCGACAACGTGAAGGGCGGCGATGGTGTCAGCAAGGAAGCTCGGGTCGCCCGGCGTGTCGAGAAGGTTGAAGGTGAGGCCGCCGCGGTCGATGTGCGTCAGCGTACCCGACAGGCTGAGCTGACGCTTCTTCTCGTCGTCGTCGAAGTCTGAGACCGTGGTGCCCTCTTGGACTGAGCCGAGGCGCGTGACCACGCCCGAGCGATACAGCATCGCCTCGACGAGCGCCGTCTTGCCGGTGCCCCGATGACCCACGAGTGCGATGTTCCTGATCTTGCCCGGGTCGTTCATTCCTGCTCTCCTGTGATCGTCGCGGGTCGCTATGAGACGATGGGTGGTGCCGCTGGGGGCATCACGAGTCCTTGAGTCTAGACCATCGGCCCGCGCCTTGTCAGCCGTATGCGGGGACTTCGCGGGAAGCTGCAGTCGACGCGTCGGGCTGCCCCGCGGTCAGTGCACTGGGGCCGCCCGCAGTGCAGACAGGAGCGGCTGGTGGGTGCGCAGAGGAGGCCGTCGCCGGAGTGCATGGAAGTGCTTCCGTAGGACTGCTAGGGGAGGGACGCGGTGACGACGAGTGCACGACGACAGCTCGGCCGATGCTCCGCGAGCCGTACTTGGCACGTACACGATCTACCGCCTCGTCGAGCGAGAGCTCTTTCCAGGTATCGTCGATGGTGAGCTGGACCGCCTTCTGGTAGAGGTCACCGACGCTGACGCCGAGGAGACGTACCGCCGACCAAGAGGTGTCTACCTGGTCGAGCGATCTGGAGGCCGCAGTCTGGACGGGCGCGGTGGCAGCGGTGGCATACGGCAAGCAAGCGCGCCGGGTGATCGTGTGGAAGTCGCTGTAGCGCACCTTCAGCGTGACGGACCTTACCGCCAGGCCGCTGCCACGCACTCGTGTCATGGTCTGGTCTACCAGATGGACGAGCGTGCCATGTAAGAGGCCACGGTCTGCCGTGTCTGCCTGGAACGTCACTTCTCTGCCGACCGACTTAGGGAGTGGCCTGCGGTCACGGACGGCAGAGCTGGGGAGACACCCGTATGCCAGCTGTCTGAGCTCGTGAGCGCCCTTGCCGAATGCAGCCGCGAGGAGGGGCAGCGGAGCGTCCTGCAGTAGCCCCACAGTGGTGATGCCCAAGGCGAGGAGACGCTGCTCGGTGACCGCCCCGACGCCAAGCAGAGCGCGCACCGGCAACTCGCGCAGGACCCCATGGACGTCGGCGTAGGCAAGCTCGCCGACGCCTGCCGGCTTGTCCATATCGGAGGCGAGGCGGGCCAGCAGCTTGGTAGGACCTATGCCGATGGAACAGGTGATGCCCTCCCGGTCGTACACCGACTGCTGGATACGATAGGCCATGGTCCGTGGCGGGCCCATGAGACGGCGACAGCCGCTGACATCCAGGTAAGCCTCGTCTATCGAAACGACCTGGACGCGGTCGGTGAACTCTTTGAACAGCGACACAAGGCGCTCGTGCACCAGCTTGTACGTGGCCATGTCCCCCTGGAGGAAGACAGCGGTGGGACAGAGGCGCTGCGCATGTGCGATGGGCATGGCCGTACGGACGCCGACCGCTCGCGCCTCGTATGACGCTGTAGCCACCACACCGCGACTGCTCGCCGCGCCGCCGACGATCACAGGCAAGCCCCGCAGAGCAGGGCGGCGCGCCTGCTCCACCGAAGCGAAGAAGGCGTCCATGTCCACGTGGAGAATGCAGGCTTCGTGACCGAACATACGTTCGTATCCTACGCCTAGCGACCGGCGACCGCAAGAAGATCCACTGTCTGCCGACGCTGCTCGAGCAGCAGGCGTACTCGCCCTTGGTGGGACCTCAGCCGCCGCCCGCACGAGACGGGCCGGCTACCCCTAGGTCGTCCGCGAAGACCCACTCACCGTCGGCGACGTCATCGTCGACCTCGCAACGAGGAGCGTCACCCCAGAGGTGCTCCAGTCTGTAGAACGCACGTGCCTCGGGCGTGAAGATGTGGACGATGACATCGAGGTAGTCCAGGAGGATCCAATCACCGACACGTTCCCCCTCTACACGCGCAGGGCGCACCCCCTGCTCACGGAGACCCCGCTGCACAGCGTCGGCGATGGCTTGCGTTTGACGAGACGTGCGACCCGTCATGATCACGAAGAGGTCCGTGTACGTCACCACGCCCGAGAGATCGAGCACGACGATACCCTCAGCCTTCTTGGCAAGCGCCCGACACACGACCCCGCGCGCCAGTTCGACGCTGCCGTCCCACTCCTGCGACGTGACTGCTACTGCAGATCCTCTTCTTCTAGGTCTGTCCCGATGACGACCACCAGCGTCGTTGCCGGCAGTGCTTCCCCGCTCAACACGACGCCTTGGCCGAGTATAGCACGCACGTCCTCGGCCAGACTCAGCGCCTTGGACCCGGCCAACAGCTGGGTCTTTTCGTAGTCGAAGCTCGCCGCGTTGGTGGGTGATGGCAGGTTGACGTCCAGCACGGCCAGCTGCTGGCGTACCAGATCCCCGATACCCGCCTCACCGCTGCCGTTCTGGATGATCACCGTGTAGCGTGATCCGTACCCGGGCGTGAGCCGCGTGACCTCAGCCATGATGCGCGATGGGTCCGGACGGAAGGCGAACTGACCCTCGGCGACCTGGCCCTCTGAGGGTAGACGGTCGACCTCGACCGCTCCGTCGGTGAGCCCGGAGAGCACGCGGCGCGCAGCCACGCGACGCTCTTCGTCGGCAATCGACGACGTGAGCGTTGCGACCGTCGCCCTTCTGTCTTGTGACGGTCGCAGAGCGCCAGAGTAGAACACCGCTGAGAAGGCGGCCTGCGCCAGCGTGTCTTCGTCCTCCCCGTCTGAGCCCTCGGCCGCCAGGAGCTGCTGTAGCTCGTCAGCAGCGAGTTCGACCACCCCCTCATAGGTGCGCCACACTCCACCGATCTTGACCTTCGCTGCCCGCTCGAGGGTCAGCGACAGCCTTCCGTCTCCCGCCAGGCGCGCCAGGTCACGGTAGCTGAGCTCCACCTGGTCGATGACCGGTGCACCGATGAGCCGGCCGAGGTCGCGAGCTAGCGCCGGCCGGCCCATCTCGTCGCCGGCCATGACGTACTCCCCAGCTGGACCCTCAAGCAGCAGCGCTCGCGGCACAGTCAGGAAGCGGTACGCCTCGTGTGCCGGGTCCCACAGAGATCGGAAGAGCGTCGTGTA
>CAYMTC010000036.1:0-11718 GCA_964393265.1 uncultured Thermoleophilia bacterium | reverse complement strand
GGCTCTCATGCTCTACGTCTGGCAGAGCCAGGATGTGTCGGTGGCCGAGCCAATCGAGCTTGGCGCGATCGAACACGGCCGGGCTCGCCGACAGCCGCTGCAGGTCGATCTCCTGCTCAAGCCGCTGCAGCGTCAGGATCTCGTCTTCGCCGTGCGACCACGACAGCAGAGCCAAGTAGTTGCAGATGGCCTGCGGCAAGTAGCCGAGCTCTCGGAACTCACCGATCGTGGTGGCCCCCTGCCGCTTGGAGAGTTTCCCACCCTCCGCGCTCATGATCAGCGACAGATGTGCGTAGCGAGGGGGCGATGCACCGAGCGCAGCGAAGATGCACAGCTGGCGCGCGGTGTTGGTGAGGTGATCGTCGCCCCGTATGACGTGCGTGATCTGCATGTCGCGGTCGTCCAGCACGGCGGCGAAGTTGTAGCCGGCCAGCCCACTGGAGCGCACGATGATGAAGTCCCCGAACGCCTCCGCGCCGAACGTCACCGGCCCGCGGATCATGTCGTCCACGGTCCTGGAACGCCGCGGCACGCGCAGCCGGATCGCTGCGGGCTCGCCGGCAGCACGGCGACGCGCCGCCTCTGCCGGCGGCAGCTGCGCGCACGTTCCGTCGTACCGCGGCGTGCGACCAGCCACCTGCTGGGCAGCGCGGACTGAGGCGAGCCGTTCCGCCGAGCAGAAGCACGGATAGGCAAGCCCTGCCTGGACGAGCTGCTCGGCGACCCTGCGGTAGCCGTCCTGACGCTCACTCTGCCGGTACGGACCGAACGCCCCGCCTACGTCCGGCCCCTCGTCCCAAGAGAGGCCCAGCCAGCGCAAGTCGGCCAGGATGGCCTCTTCGTGGCGGGCCTCTGAACGCGCCGCATCGGTGTCCTCGATGCGCACGACGAACGCACCACCGTTGCGACGCGAGTACAGGTAGTTGGTGAGCGCCGTGCGGGCGGAGCCGATGTGCAATCCGCCGCTAGGGCTGGGCGCGAAGCGAACGCGGACAGACGAGTGCGACACAGCGTGACCTCTCTGCGCCAGCCTCGTCGGCGCCTGGGTCTTCCTGAGAACGCGGTCAGTCTAGCGAGCTAGTTCACGGACGGGCAAATCGAGCAGGCGCCGTTGGTTGTCGCGCCGCCCGCCTTCGGGTAAGTTGCTCGCCGTGGACTACCGCACCGCCAAGCTGAGTCAGCACGACACCCCAGTCGTCGACGGGCTGCGGGCGTACCGCGAGCACGACTACCTACCCTTCCACATGCCTGGCCACAAGCGCGGCCTCGGCGCCCACAGCGTCCTCAAGGACGTGCTGGGAGACGCGCTGGACCTGGACCTTTGTCTTACCCCAGGCTTCGAGGACTCCCGTCAGCAGACCGGCTACCTCGACGCCGCCGAGAGGCTGGCGGCCGAGGCCTGGGGCTGCGATCGCGCGTTCTTCCTCACCAACGGCTCCAGCGGCGGCCTCCAAACGCTGGTGCTCGCGTTGGCCCCCGAGGGCAGCGCCGTCATCGCGCCCCGCAATGCGCACAAGGCATTGCTCGGGGGCCTCATCCTGTCCGGAGCCCGTCCGGTGTACGTGGAGCCGGAGGTCCACCCCGAGTGGGGCGTAGCGCTCAACGTCCCGGCAGCGCGCTTCACCGCCGCGCTGCAGGCTGTACCGCACGCCGCGAGCGTGTTCGTCAGTTCACCGGGCTACAACGGCTGTTGTGCGGATATCCCCGCGGTCGTGCAGGCGGCCCACCGTGTCGCCAAGGTCGTGGCTGTCGATCAGGCATGGGGACCACACTTGCCGTTCTGCTCCGCCCTGCCCGAGGACGCTCTCAGCCAAGGCGCAGATGTCATCGTCACTAGCATCCACAAGCTCATCAGCGGCATGTCGCAAGCCTCGCTGATCGCAGCGCAGGGTACCCGTCTAGACCTGGCTCGACTCGCCACGCTGGTCGACATGCTGCGCAGCACCAGCATGCTGGTCCCTATCCTCGCCTCCATCGATGCGGCGCGCATGCAGATGGCCACCGAGGGAGAGGCGCTCTGGTCACGGGCGGTGGAACTCGCTGAGCAAGCGCGCGCTCAGCTCACTGCCACGCCGGGCTTGCGGTGCATGGGTCCTGAGATCCTGCAACGGGAATCCGTACACGACTTCGACCGCACACGCCTCACGGTGTCGGCGGCAGACCTCGGGTGGGCAGGGTTCGAGCTCGAGTGGGAGCTGCGCGAGCACTACCACATCGCCGTCGAGGCCGCCGACTCGCTGAACATCGTCATGAACATCACGCACGCTGACACCGGACACAGCACCGATCGTCTCGTAGGCGCGCTCCGCGAGATCGCCGGCCGCGGGCCGTTGAGCCGCGACGGCGAGCCCGTCGGCCGCGGACCGGCTGCGGCACGCGCGGCTCTCAGTCTGGCGCTACCGCCGTCCGCCCAACCGCTCGTGTCACCGCGTGAGGCGTTCTTCTCCCCGTCACGCACTCTGCCACTGCGCGACTGCGTCGGTGCGGTCAGCGCCGAGATGGTCACTCCCTACCCTCCCGGCATCCCGGTCCTGGGGCCGGGCGAGCCCGTGACCCAAACGGTCGTGGCGTTCCTGGAGGAGGTCCGCGCTCGTGGTCTCGTGGTGCACGGCCCGCACGATCCGTCGCTCGCCACCTTGCGCACCATCGCAGACAAGGGGGCTCAGGTCTGACCACCGCCCCCTCCCGAGGACTCAGGACCTGATCAGGGTCCTCACAGCGCGACACACGGAGAGCCGTTGAGTCTAGACCAGCACGCCACGCCGTATCTGGACGCCCTGCTGCGCTACAAGCAACGCGGGTTCACCGCCTTCCATACCCCTGGCCACAAGCAGGGCAAGGGCGCGCCCGACCGCATCCTCGATGTGTTCGGCCTCGCCGCGTTCCAGTCGGACATCGCCTCTCCAGGAGGCGTAGAAGACACCCGCGAGTCGACCATGTTGATCCATGCGGCGGAAGAGCTCGCCGCCGAGGCCTACGGCGCAGACCGGGCGTTCTTCCTGGTGAACGGCTCCACCAGCGGCGTGCAGAGCCTCGTCATCACGCTCGCCGGCCCAGGCGAGCATCTCATAGTGCCTCGCAACTCCCACAAGTCCATGTTGGCTGGTCTCGTCTTCTCAGGCGCCATGCCAGTCTACGTAGAACCCACCATAGACCCCGAGTGGGGAGTGCCGCGCAACCTCACAGCCGCGGCTGCTCAAGCCGCACTGCGGCAGTATCCGCAGGCCAAGGGCTTCTTCGTCACATCACCCACCTACAACGGGTTCGGTGCCGATCTGCAGGCGCTCGCCGAGAGTGCCCACGCCGTTGGCGTGCCGTTCATCGTCGACCAGGCCTGGGGACCGCACTTCCGCTTCTGCTCTCGCTTGCCCGTAGACGCTATGAGTGCGGGTGCCGACGCCGCAGTCACCAGCACCCACAAGCTCATCAGTGGCCTGACCCAGTCGTCGGTGCTCATGGCACGTGCGGAGCGCCTCAGTCTACCGCGGCTCACCAGCGTGGTGAAGATGACGCAGAGCACCAGCCCGCAGGCCCTCATCTACGCTTCCATCGACGCGGCGCGCATGCAGATGGCCACCGAGGGAGAGGTACTCTGGTCGCGAGCAGTCGACTTGGCCGAGGGAGCGCGAGTCCGCATAGGCCAGGTGCCTGGCCTTCGCTGCCTGGGCTGGGAGTGTCTAGAGCATGAAGGCGTGGCCTCGTTCGACCCTACGCGCCTCACGATCACCGCGTGCGCCCTGGGTCATACGGGCTGGCAGCTCGAGACCATCCTGCGCGACGACTACGCCGTCGCGGTGGAGGCTGCCGACGTCCTCAACATCGTCCTCAACGTCACCTACGGTGACTCGCAGGCCGACATCGACCGCCTCCTGGCAGCCTTGCAGGACTACGCGGCGCGGTTCGCCGGGGGACGCGAGACCGGCGCCGCATGCCGGGCGCTCAGCGCTCACCTGCCAGCGTTCACCCGCCAGGTCATCTCCCCACACGATGCCTTCTTCGCCCGTTCACGCGCCCTGCCGCTGCGCCAGTGCGCCGGACAGGTGAGCGCCGAGATCGTCACGCCCTATCCGCCCGGCATCCCCGTGCTGGGGCCGGGCGAGCTCATCAGCGCCGAGATCGTCGCATACTTGGAGGAAGCGGCGGAACGAGGACTCCACGTCCATGGCCCAGAGGACCTCAGCCTGCGCACCGTCAGAGTGGTAAAGTGAGCCGTCTCGCTCGTGGGACCACATGCCAGGGCCACGCGGTCCCCGGCTCTCAACGACGCTCAAGGAGCACGACATGCGCAGGTGGACCGTCCTACTGACCGCCCTCGCTCTCGTCGCGCTGCCGACACTGTTCCTGATCGGCGGTTGTGGCGGTGCAGACGAGGGAGGCGTCAAGACGTACGAGAACCAAGAGTACGGCATCACGTTCGACTACGATGCAGGCACGTTCACCGCGACCGACGAGGCCGACACCTCCAGCAACGTGGGCAACGAGGGCGCGTTCAAGGTCGCGTACTTCGACAAGGATGGCGCCAAGACCGACGGCGAGTACCGCGACGGCTTCATCGTCACTGTCTACGAACTCAGCCAGACGATCACCGCAGACATGATGCCACTCGTGAAGACCGAGCTCGAGAGCATGCTGCCTGACCTGGCGGCGGGTCTGGGCGCCGACACACAGATCGAGTCCCTCACCGACGTGACGGTCGGTACCGTGCCTGGCTACACGACCGAGGCCACCTACACCATGGGCGGCGCGGACATCAAGGCCAGCCTCTACTTCCTCGTGGCCGGCGACCTCGAATACCAGGTCACCTTCCAGGCCGCCGCCGAGAGTTGGGATGCTCTAGAGCCCCAGTTCCGTACTGTCATCGACAGCATGCGCTTTGGCCCGGATGCCGCCGGCGAGTGAGCAACGCCTGGCTTGAGCTAGCCTGACTCAATCGGTGCCGATGCCCAAGCCCGAGACGGTGAACAGCGGCACGAACGTCACGCCCTCGGCCTCGAAGGCCTCGCGGCCGCCCTGCTCCCGGTCTACCACGCAGAGCAGGCCGCGAACGTCGAGCCCGTGCTCACGCAGGCGGCGCACGGCGCTGAGAGCGGCGCCGCCCGTTGTGACCACGTCCTCGACCACCAGGACGCGCTGACCCGACTGCGCCGTGCCCTCGAACACGCGCTTGGTGCCGTAGTCCTTCTCCGCCTTGCGGACGATGATGAATGGTGTGCCCATGTGCAACGAGAGCGCCGTGACGAGAGCGACGGCGCCCAGCTCTGGACCTGCCAGCACGTCGATCGGCGTGAACTGGGCGGCTTGGGCGGCGAGTCCCGCGGCGATGTCACGCAGCAGGTCCGGCTGCGTCTCGAACAAGTACTTGTCCAGGTAGTAGTGCGATCGCTGACCGGAGCGCAGCACGAAGTCGCCCTCCAACAGGCTCGCCGCCTTGAGCCGTGCACCCAGATCGTCGTGCATGTATCGTCCTTCTTCCGTTGCTGCGACCGGCCTCACGATCCGGCGAACGACATGTCGCGGATGGCTACCGTCGGCACCAGGACGCTGCCGCTAGGCACCCAGCGAGCATCATCTCCCAGCGCGACGATGCCGCGCAGCATGCCGAGCAGATCACCGGCCAAAGTCATCTCCCTGAGTGGACGCGTGAGGCGTCCGTGTTCGATGAGGATGCCGCTGATGCCTACCGAGAACTCGCCCGACACCGGATTGGCCCCCGAGTGCACTCCCACCGCATCGGTCACGAGGACGCCCCGCTCCACGCCAGCGACGATCTCGTCGACTGGCAGCCCCTTGCCCTCGAGCACGAGGTTGGTCGGGCTCACAGTGGGCGTGCTCTGATATGAACTCCTCACCCCATTGCCAGTGGACGCACACCCCTGCTTGAGCCCGGTGCGAACGTCGTAGAGGAAGCCGCGCAAGACGCCGTCACCGATGAGCACGGTGCGCTGGCACGGCGTGCCTTCACCGTCGAACGGCGCGCTTGCCAAGCCGTCCGGATGCACTCCGTCGTCGACTAGTGACACCATCTCGGCCGCAACGGGCGTGTCCTGGAGAGGCGCGAACAGCGAACGTCCCTTCTGCACCGATTCGGCCGTCAAGGCACTCCCCAGCACGGTGAGCACGGCAGCGGCCACGAACGGCTCCAGGACTGCGGTGCCCTTGAAGCCGTCGCACGGCCGGGCACCCAGCAGACGGCAAGCCCGTTGGGCCGCCTCGACGCCACAGGCGCGCGGCTGCAGAGCAGCTGGGTCGCGGTGCACTGAGTAGGAGATGCCTGTCTCGACAGCGTCTCCCTCTTCCGCGATCGCGTAGAGGAACAGGTAGCTGTGACTCTCGCGGTAGGCAGCATTGATGCCGCGCGAGGACAGCAGCGACACCGTCGCCTCACCGTCCGCGTACACGGTGTCCTCGACCAGCTTGACACGGGAGTCCGAGTCCAGGGCCGCCTGCTCGGCCTGCATGGCAAGAGCGATCTTGCTCTCCAAGGGATACGTGGCCACACCGGCATCGTAGACCGACACCGCGGCCGGCGTCCCCGCCGGCTCTGCCAGTCGGGCGTGGTCGTCCGGATCGGTGGCGCCAGCATGTTCGACAGCTCGAGTGACCAGCGACCGGACTCCCGACGGTGAGAGATCGGAGGTGTACGCGGCGCCCATGGAAGCTCCTCGCACGACTCGCAGACCGATGCCGCGGCGCGACGCCTGCACGAGCTGCTCGACGTCGCCACGGAACACCTTGAGGCGACGCGACACCGACTCCTCAGCATAGGCCTCGGCGTCGTCTGCCCCGCTGGTGAGCGCCGCCTCGATGACAGCTGCCAACTGCTGCGACATGCCGTCAGCTTGTCCCCCGGCAGCGGACTGCACAGGTGCGTCCTTTCGTCCGTTCACGCCGTGCCCCCCACTGTCATGCTGGCGACGCGGAGAGACGCCTGCCCCGTCCCAACTGGGACAGCCTGACCATCCTTGCCGCACATGCCCGGCTTGATGTCCATGTCCGTCCCGATCATGTCGATGCGACTGAGGACTTCGATACCGCTGCCGATGAGCGTGGCGCCCCGCAGAGGGGTGGTGATGCGGCCGTTCTCGATCAGGTACCCCTCTGCGACGCCGAACACGAAGGCCCCGCTGGCAGGCTCCACTTGGCCACCAGACAGGCTCTTGGCGTAGAAGCCGTGTGCAGTGGCCGCGATGATGTCCTCGGCAGCAGCCTCTCCCGGCGCGATGTACGTGGTCGTCATGCGCGGCACCGGCACGTGGCGGAACGACTGCCGTCTTCCGTTGCCAGTGAGTGCCGCACCCATGCGGCCCGCACTGAGCCGGTCGTGGAGGTAGCCGCACAGCCTTCCCTTGCTGATGAGCTGAGTGCGGTGGCTCGGCACACCCTCATCGTCGCACGCTGCCGAGCCCCAACCATTTACGATGGTGCCGTCGTCGAACGCATCCACGATGGGAGCGGCCACGGTCTGCCCCAGCTTGCCCGCGTAGATGCTTGCGCCCTTGACCACGGAGTCGGCCTCCAAGCCGTGGCCGCAAGCCTCGTGGAACAGCACCCCGCCAAAGCCGTTCGCCAACACGACCGGCATCACTCCGGCGGGCGCCGGTCGCGCATCCAACATGACTGTCGCCCGCTCCGCAGCCACCCGCGCTACGCTGGCCGCGGTGGCCTCATCCAGTACCTCTATGCCAGCGCTGGCGCCGACCGACTCATGCCCGGTCTGGATGACGTCGCCACGTCTGGCGATGGCCACGACGGCCAGACGCACACGCGTGCGATCGTCGCGGACCGCCTCACCTAGTGAGTTGGCGATCAGGACCTGCTGCCGTGACTCGGCATACATGACCGTGGCCTGCGTCACCTGGGCTCCCACGCCACGAGCCGTGCTATCCGCCGTCTCGAGCAATCCACGCTTGCGGAGGATGCTGACGCCCTCGGGGGCGACAGCCACCCCATGCACCTGTGGTGCACTCTGCACGGTCGTCAGATCGACCGGCGCCACTGGGCCACCGTCGCGCCTGGCAGTGGCGACCACGTCTGCGGCACGCAGCAGACTGGCCTCCTCGAGGAGGTCGCTATGGGCGTAGAGCGTGCGCTCACCGTCGCACAGTCGCACGCCGAAGCCCACATCAGTGCCACCCTCTACCTGTTCCACGGCCCCGTCATCCAGGCGCATGGCGAGCGTGCGGCGGTCTTCAGCGAACACCTCGGCGAAGTCGCCGCCGTGGCGAAGCGCTCGCCGCACGACGGCTCCCAGCAGCCCGACCTCCAGGTTCTCGATGTTCACTCCGTCGGCCTCCTCTCGCCGGCGCCCGATCCCGAGGCACGGCCGTTCCGGCGGTGTGACGTCGCGTCCGCAGCCACAGGGACGGCGAGCAGCGCCCGGATGACGTCGCCCGCCAGCAGCCGCAGCTCGGACTCCTCGGCACTGTCGCGCTCTGGTATCACGAGCCGTCCATCGACCAGATGCAGGCCGACCCATGCGCGGCGGCGGCGCCAGCGGCGACGTGTGACCAATGCGGTGACGAGGCCGCTGATGGCGAGGAGAAGCGGCAGTCCCTTCTTCACGGCTGCGGCGCCTCGTCGCCGACGGCGGTCTCCGGGGCGCGCGCCGCGGCTGGGGGGAGACTCTCGGCGAGTCTGCGCAGCCGATAGGCCACGATATCGGCCGCCACGCCGGGCCGCCCCACTGCAGCGACTTTGGAGGTGCCGTGCCTCACGATGGCGACCATGCCTACCGACGTCGTGACGACGACATGGTCCAGTGAGGCGCCGCGCTTGTCTGCGGCCATGGTCGCCGCCTGCCACAGACGCTGGACCGTACGCGCGACCTCGACAAGACTCTCGGCACCGCCGGCGCCGGCAACGGCCACCCTGCCGCTGTCGTAGAGCACGGCGACGCGCGCCGACTCGCCCTCCGCGTCCGGCACCTGCGGCTGGTCCCCCAGCCCGGCCAAGTCGCCCACAGCGCCCAACGCATCCATCTCGTCAGGTTCTCTCTTATGCGCCATCGACGCCCCCATCCGCAGGCACCCTACACACGAAGCGACAGCGGTCGCCACCATAGGAGATCATCGATCCGGTGGAGCGAAGCTCCGGTGGTTCATCGATGCCTGCCAACGCCTGTATCACTCCCTGGAAGAACGCGCGGTGCATGGCGCAGGAGATCTTCGGCTGCCTGCGCGCCGCCTCGTAGAAGACGCAGTTGCGGATCTCGATGCTCAAGTGATCGACTTCCCACTCCACTTCCGGCAACAGCCCCTGATCCTCCGCTATCTCCTGAAACGCCGCGGCGAGCGAGTTGCCGCTGAGGGCCCCCGCGATATGTCGCCCGGCACGGTAGCGCTCGCCCGCCTCGGTGCCGGCACGTCGACAGACCGCGACGACCGCCTCCTCATCGCCGATCTCGGCCAGCGCGTCGAGCGCCAGCCGCGCCAAGAGGTCGTAGCGCCGCGGTGGAAAGGCGAACATGGCGACGTTGTCCGCCAGGCGGTAGAGCTTCGCCGGACGACCACCGGTGCCGGCCTTGCGCAGGGAGGTCGTCACCAACCCCGCCTGCTCCAGCTTGCCCAAGTGCATCCTAGCCACGTTGGGGTGGAGATCGAAGCGGGAGGCCGCGTCGGCGACTGTCACCGACTCACCAGCGTGCTCCGCCACAAAGCGGTAGATGGCGAACCGTGTGTCGTCCGCCAGCACGGCAGCGAACAGATGCTCGCGACGCAAGCTCACCTCCCGGGTGAGACCTCTACAGAATCCTACCTACCCACTCACCTCGTGCAAACAGTACGGCCGCGGTGAAAGGACTGACCACACCGGCGAGTCAGTCGTTCTCTATGACGAACCGTGAGGTGATCGGTGCAGACGCACTGAGCGTGGCACCGACACTGCAGTACTTCTGCTCCGAAAGCTCTACCGCACGACGGACACGCTTCTCGTCAAGGGCGCCTCTGAGGTGGTACACGACCTCATAGCGGATGAACCGCTGCGGATGCTCCTCCGCCTTGTGACCGACCACCTCGATGCGCAGCCCCTGCAGGGGTTGGCGCATCTTGACAAGGATCGTGACGATATCGATCCCGGTGCACCCGCCAAGAGCCATGAGGAGCACCTCGGTGGGAGAAGGGCCGAGCCCCGTCTCCTCACCTCCGCTCGCCATCGCGATCTCGCCGAGTCCGCTCTTACCGGTGAACCGCAGACCCTCGCCGGTCCACGTCACTTCTACGCTGCGTTCTGCCACGTGAGTGCCTCCTCGCGCGCCCATCAGTGTCTGCTGCTCCATATACCCTCTGGCGACGTTCGAGCACCTGCAGACCGACGAGGACGACCGCGGCGTCCGTCGCCTCTGTGTCTGTTGACGCTGGTATACTTTTGGCTCCCGTCCGCTGACGGATCATCTGCTCCACCTACCAGAGGCGTCACGACGTGCGCACACTCTCCCTTGGCGACCGCGGCAAAGAGGTCGCGGACATCCAGCAGCGCCTCCATACGCTCGGCTTCGAGCTCGGAGGCGAGGGCCTCGACGGCTTCTTCGGGCCACACACGGCCCAGGCTCTGCGCACCTTTCAGCAGCGGCGCGGCCTTCTCGTCGACGGCATCGTAGGCGACAACACCTGGCGCGAGCTCGTCGAGGCCGGTCATCGGCTCGGCGACCGACTGCTCTACCTCCGTGTGCCTCACTTCCGCGGCGATGATGTGCTCCAGCTACAGGTCAAGCTCAACCTGCTGGGCTTCAACGCCGGCCCCGAGCGCGGCATCTTCGACCAGGGCGTCGACCGCTCCGTGAAGGAATTCCAGCAGAACGCAGGGCTCCTCGCAGACGGGTTCGTGGGCGGCAGCACCCTCGCCATGCTGGACGCGGTAAGGAAGACGGAATCAGGCGGCATGAGCCCCAAGATACCGGAGCGGGACGCCGGCTTCGTGTCGGCCCGCAGGCTCACCGGCCAGACCATCCTCATCGACGCGGGTCACGGTGGCCGCGACACCGGGTACGTGTCCCCCTTCGGACTGGCAGAGAAGGACTACGCGTTACGCCTGGCACTCCGGTTGGCGGAGCTCCTCAGAGCCGAGGGTTGCCGCGTGCGCCTCACCCGCGAGCGTGACGAGTCGGTCGACATCTACACGCGCACGGAGCGCGCGGACGCTGCCGGCGCCGACTACGTGCTCTCGCTGCACACAGGAGGCACCGCCTCAGAGCAAGCCTCGGCGGCAGCCTGCTACTACTTCCGGCGCGGACACTACTTCTCGGAGCATGGGCGGCGACTTGCCGACTACGTGGGCCGCCGTCTCGACCAGCTAGGGCTTGGCTACGCCGGCGCGCTGGGCCGCAACTTCGCAGTCTTGCGCGAGCCGCTGGCCATCTCGCTGGTCGTCGAGCCCCTGTTCCTCACGTGCCCTCGGTCGGCCAGAGCAGCCGGCAGCACAGGGCACTACGACGCCGTCGCCGGCGCCATCGTGGGCGGCCTCGCGGACTACCTGGCCCGCTCGGGCGAGGACACACCGCGACCCCCCGTGACGCCTACGACACCCGCACAGACTCCCTCCGCCCAGGAGCACGGGCAGTGAACCGCGGCGCTGACGATCGTGCCCTGCAGTACACGGTCACCCAGCGTCAGCGACTCCAGGAGCTTGGCGCCTCGCCACAAGAACAGGCACGGACCTTCAGCGACAGGCAGCAGCGCGACGCATCCAGATCGGAAGAGCGTCGTGTAGGGAAAGAGTGTAGGA
>CAYMTC010000035.1:0-11729 GCA_964393265.1 uncultured Thermoleophilia bacterium | reverse complement strand
TACCACGAAGAGGAGCGTGACACCTCGTGGCGGCTCACGCTCCGCCAAGGCCAGCAGGTGGGACAACACGTCGTGCCGGTCGCGGCCGCCGGTCTCTACGTCCCCGGCGGCCTCGCCGACTACCCGTCGTCGGGCGTCATGACTGCTCTCCCCGCGCCGGTCGCCGGGGTGCCCGAGATCGTCGTCTGCTCGCCGCCGCGCCCGGATGGAGGGGTGGCGCCTGGGGTGGCGGCCGCCTGCGCTCTGCTCGGCCTGCAGCGCGTCTACCCAGTCGGGGGCGCGCAGGCGGCCGCTGCCATGGCCTTGGGCACAGAGGCGATCCCGCGCTGCGACGTCATCGTGGGCCCCGGTAACGCCTTCGTGACGGAGGCCAAGCGTCAGCTCATCGGCGAGGTCGCCATCGACGGCCTCGCCGGTCCCAGCGAGGTGCTCGTGGTCGCGGGCCCGGGGGCCGACGCTGAGTGGCTGGCGGCCGATCTTCTAGCGCAGGCCGAACACGGCTCAGGAGCCATGGCCGCTCTGCTGGATGTGGAAGGACAGCTGTCCGATGAGGTCGCGATCGCGGTCGAGCGCTTGGCCGACCGTCTCAGGCTGCGTCACGACAGCGTCGCTCTGGTGTCGTGCTCTGACATCGCTGCGGCGTTGTCGTTCGTCGACCTGTTCGCGCCCGAGCACCTCGAACTCCATGTGCCCGACGCTGAAGCGTTGCTGCCGCGTGTGCACAACGCTGGCGCCGTGTTCCTCGGCGAGTGGGCAGCAACGGCCTTCGCCGACTACGTCGCCGGAACCAACCACGTGCTGCCCACCGGGGGCGCGGCCCGTTTCGGGCAGGGTCTCTCGGTGCGCAACTTCCAGAAGCACGTGGCGGTCATGTCGGTGGACAGGGCGGCGGCGCGGGCGCTGGCGTCGGCCGCCGCGGCCATCGCCGACGAAGAGGGACTGCGCGCGCACGCGCTCTCGGCGCGCCTGCGAGCGCAGCCGCGTGACTGAGCCGTAGTGGACTGGCTCGCCCAGAACGGCGATACTGAGCACCTGCCGTACGGGTACCGCGTGTCGACCCGGCATAACGAGGGCCATCAGACGTGCCCTCTTGCGTGTGCGTAGACGCGCCGGCGCACCTTCAGAGCGCCGGCGCTCAGGGACGCATCGGTGTGGTACTGCTACTACTCTCATGAGAGGTGAGGCCCGCATGACCAACGAAGTGCGCTCTGCGCGGGTGGTCCGCACCACCAGCGAGACAGACGTGGAGCTGACGCTCACGCTCGACGGTACGGGTGAGGCTAGCGTGAGCACGGGCATCGGCTTCCTCGACCACATGCTCCAGCTGTTCGCCCACCACGGCCGGTTCGATCTGGCCGTACGTGCGTCCGGCGATCTCGAGGTAGACGGGCACCACACCGTCGAGGACATCGGCCTCGTTCTGGGTCAGGCCTTCGACGAGGCGCTGGGCGACAGACATGGTATCCGTCGCTACGCGTCGTGCACTCTGCCCATGGACGAGGCGCTCGTGCTCGTCGCGGTGGACATCTCGGGTCGGCCGTACCTCGTGCACGACCTGCGACTCGACGGCGTGCGTCTGGGCTCCTTCGACGCGCAGCTCACCGGGCACTTCCTGCGCTCGTTGGCCACGCGAGCGGGTATCACACTGCACGTGCGCTTGCTCTGCGGCGAGGACCCGCACCATATCGTCGAGGCTGTCTTCAAGGGGTTGGCGCGGACGCTTGCCGAGGCCTGCTGGTGCGACGATCCGGCCGGGGCCATCCCCTCCACCAAGGGCACTCTGCAGGGGTGAGCGGGCCGCTCCACGTAGCGGTCGTCGACTACGGCATGGGCAACCTGGCCAGCGTCGCCAAGGCGCTGGAGCGGGTCGGTGCTAGCGTCGATCTCACCGCCGATGTCGCGGTGGTGCGGCAGGCGTCAGCCATCGTGTTGCCTGGCGTGGGTGCGTTTCGCGACGCCGCCACGTTGCTGCGCGACAGCGGTCTGGGAGAGGCCATCGTCGCGCGCATCGCCGCGGGGGTGCCCTTCCTCGGCGTCTGTCTGGGTCTCCAACTGCTGTTCCAGAGCAGCGGCGAGGGTGGACGTTGGGAGGGCCTGGGCGTGCTGCCTGGGACGGTGGAGCGTCTGCGCACGACACTCAAGGTTCCCCAGATGGGGTGGAACGAGCTGCAGTGGCGGCCGGCGGGAGCCGCGATGTCCCGCGGCGTGCTGGCTCGCTCCTACGTGTACTTCGTACATTCGTACGCCGCCGCACCGACGGCGCCGGAGGACATCGCCGCTACGGTCGACTACGGCGGCGAAGTCGTGGCCGCCGTCGCTCGCGACAACGTATGGGCGGTCCAGTTCCACCCCGAGAAGAGCTCTGCGGTGGGTCTCAGTCTGCTGCAGGGCTTCGTGACCACGGCCGGAGGCACGGCGTGATCCTCTTCCCAGCGATCGACATACAGGGCGGCAAGGTGGTCCGTCTGCGCGGCGGCGACTTCGCACGCTGCACGGTGTTCAGCGACGACCCTCTCGACATGGCTCAGCACTGGGAGGCACTCGGTGCCGAGGCGCTGCACGTGGTCGACCTCGACGCAGCGCGCACCGGCGAACCGGTCAACTTCGCGCTGGTCCAGGCTATCGCCGGCGCCCTGAGTATCCCGGTCCAGTGTGGCGGAGGGTTCCGCAGCGGCGAGGCGCTGCGCCGCGCCGCTGCCTGCGACCTCCGCGGGATCGTGAAGGGGACAGCCGCGCTCACTGGCGGCGACCTCTTGGAGGAGGCCGTCCAGCTCCTGGGCGACCGGCTGGTCGTGGGTGTCGACTGTAGCGACGGCATGGTGGCTACCCACGGCTGGCGCGAGCGCACCCAGATGCCGGCCGCGCGTTTCGTGGCCCAGCTGGAGCGGTCAGGCGTGCGGCGCATCGTCTTCACCGACATAGCCACCGACGGCATGATGCACGGCCCGAACTACCCGGCGCTGGTGCAGATCGCCGAGGGCACCTCCATGGACGTGGTCCAGTCGGGCGGCATCAGCACCCTCGACGACGTGCGACAGCTCAGGGCCGTCGCTTCGGCCAACGTGGTGGGTGCCATCGTCGGCCGAGCGCTCTACGATGGCGCCTTCACCCTGGCGCAGGCGCTCGCCGTGCTGCGCGGAGACGAGCCTCCGTGCTGACGCGACGCATCATCCCGTGTCTCGACGTGCGCGAGGGAAGAGTCGTCAAGGGCGTCAACTTCGTGGGCTTGCGCGACGCGGGCGACCCCGTGGAGTTGGCGGCGCGCTACGACGCCGAGGGCGCCGACGAGCTCGTGTTCCTGGACATCACGGCGTCGCACGAGCAGCGTGACATCATCGTCGACCTCGCTGCGCGCTGCGCCGAGCAGGTCTTCATCCCGTTCACCATAGGCGGCGGACTGCGCAGCGTCGATGACGTGCGCCGCGTGCTTGCCGCGGGCGCCGACAAGGTGTCCGTCAACACGCCCGCCGTCGCCGATCCTAAGCTCATACGGCGGTGTGCTGAGCGGTTCGGCTCGCAGTGCATCGTGCTGGCTATCGACGCGCGTGGTCGTCATGGCGATGAGACTGGCGCGCATGGAGGCTGGGAGGTCTTCGTCAACGGTGGGCGTACCCCGACGGGCGTGGACGCGGTCGAGTGGGCGGTCCGCGGCGTGAGCTTGGGCGCCGGAGAGATCCTGCTCACGAGCATGGACCGCGACGGCACCAAGATAGGCTTCAATATCGAGCTCACGAGGGCTGTGGCGCGTTCGGTCGACGTGCCGGTCATCGCCTCGGGGGGTGTGGGTACACTGCAACACTTGGCAGACGGCATCTTGCTGGGGGAGGCGGACGCTGTACTGGCAGCGTCCATCTTCCACTACGGCACGTACAGTATCGCCGAGGCTAAGGCCTACCTGGCGGCCCGGGGCGTACCAGTGCGCCCGGTGACGCCGCTCTAGACACCTATGCAGCGTCGTATCGACCTGGCGACCGGCCAGCCTGACGTGGCGGCGGTAGCTGCGGCGATAGAGGCGGCGACCCTGACGTGCTTTCCCACGGACACCGTCTACGGGGTAGGTGGTCCGTGTCGGTCAGACGTCCTGCGCGCCCTGCGACTCGCCAAGCGTCGGGGGGTGCGCAAGCCGCTCCAGGTGATCTTCCCTTCGCGAGCGGCGTTGGACGAGGTGCTGCGCTCCGGCACGCGTCTTCGTGAGGCGCTCGAGCATCTGGTTCCCGGCCCTGTCACCCTGGTGGTGCCGTATCCGGAGCGCTTCAGCGGGCCGCCGCCCGGTCACGACCAGCACGGATCGCCCACACTCGGCGTGCGGGTGCCCCGCTGGCCGGGACCTGCCAGGGCGATGGAATCGGTGCGCGTGCCGCTCGTGGCTTCCAGCGCCAACACCGCTGGCGCACCAGCGCCGCGACGTGTGGAAGAGGTCGAGCGGCGGATCCTCTCGGCCTGCGATCTCGTCGTGGACGCGGGGCCGGTGGCTGGGGTGCCTTCCACGGTCGTCGACCTCGCCGCTTACGAAGAGACCGGCGTCTGGAGAATCCTGCGCTTGGGCGCCGTCTCCGCAGAGCAGCTGACCGCGGTGCTGGGTCCGCAGACCCGCGCGTGACGCCGACGCAGCGGCGCGGTAGCATCGCGCCGGTGGCGTCTCGGCGTGGTCGCTGTGGCGACTACGGGATCGGGCCGGCGACAGCCCCCGTCCAGAGCGCGAGGAGGAGACATGCGCCGCTACGGCTTCGTGCAGGTCGACGTGTTCGCGGACGCACCGTTCGCGGGCAATCCGCTGGCGGTGTTTCCTCAAGCCCAGGGTCTCTCAGCCGACGAGATGCAGGCTGTGGCACGCGAGATGAACCTGTCCGAGACGACGTTCGTGACACCCCCGGAGGGCGAGGGGCAGCTCAGGGTACGCATCTTCACGCCCGAGCTTGAGCTGCCCTTCGCCGGCCACCCGAGCGTCGGCACGGCCTGCGTCGCTGTCCAGCTGAGGCTGGTCGAGGCGGCCAGCGACATGGTGCCAGTCGTGCTGGAGCTAGGTGTCGGCCCGACCGTGGTCGATGTGCAGCTCCGCGGTGGCGCGCCTGTGGCGGGTGTCGTGCACCAGGGGCCGGCGAAGCTGGGGGCGGTGGCCCCAAGGGCCGAGGCGGCCGCCGTACTGGGGCTTAGCGAGGAGGACCTGCATCCAGAGCTCTCTCCCCGCGTGGTCTCCACGGGCCTGGCGTACACGATCGTCCCGCTGCGGGACGCTGAGGCTCTTGCAGGGGCAGCCATCGTCACGGCGCGGGCCCGCGACTTCGAGACACGCTTCGCCGAGCTGTACCCGTTCGCGTTCGTCGGCGACGACCCCTGGGTCGAGGCCCGCGGGCTCTTCCCGTTCAGTGGCATCCCCGAGGATCCCGCCACCGGCAGCGCCGCGGGCCCGCTGGCCGCCTATCTGCACGACGTCGGTCTCCTGCCTACCGGCAAGACGCGGGTCGTGCTGCAGGGGCGGCACATCCGCAGGCCCAGGCGGTTGGCGGACACGCGCGCGACCGAGTCACACGGTGGCGAGGGTGTGCTGGGGGGCGGCGGCGTGGTGCCGGTCGTGGAGGGCGAGCTGCGGCTGTGACGGCTCCTCAGGAGCCACCCCCTGCAGTCGTCGATGGGCTAGAATCGATCGGTCTGCGCAGGACTCGATCGAGGGGAGAGTGCCGTGAAGCTCGCCGTTGGCGCCGACCATGCCGGCTACGGACTCAAAGAGGGCCTCGTGCGGCGGCTGCGGTCGGCCGGTCACGAAGTCCTCGACATGGGCGTCGACAGCGACGCCGAGAGCGTGGACTACCCGCGCTACGCCCAGGCTGTGGCGCGGGCCGTACAGAGCGGTGAGGTCGAGCGCGGCGTCCTGGTATGCGGCACGGGCCTCGGCATGTGCATGGCGGCCAACCGCTTCTCCGGTGTCCGAGCTGCGGATTGCCTCACGCCTCTCTTGGCAGAGATGGCGCGGCGTCACAACGATGCCAATGTCCTGTGTCTGGGGGGCCGCATCCTCTCTCACGACGAGGCGTGGGCTATCACCGAGGTGTGGCTCTCCACAGAGTTCGAAGGCGGTCGGCACGAACGGCGCGTCCGGGCCATGGACGACGTGTCACACGTCTAAGGAGATGAGGCGGACGGGAGGCGTGCGGACATGAGTGACGACCCAGAGGCCGTCGGCAGCGAGCCGCCGCAGTCGGCAGAGCCGCCTGCTCCTCGTCGCGCACCGTTCTTGCGCCCCAGCTGGGACCAGTATTTCCTGCAGTTGGCGCGGCAGGTAGCCACCAGGTCGACCTGCCTACGTCGTCAGGTGGGCGCAGTGTTGGTGCGCGACAAGCGTATCCTGACGACCGGTTACAACGGAGCACCTCGGGGAGTGGCTCACTGTCTCGAGGTTGGCTGCCTGCGTGATCAGCTCGGCATACCGTCGGGGGAGCGGCACGAGCTGTGCCGAGCTATCCACGCGGAGCAGAACGCCATCATCCAGGCCGCGATCCATGGGGTGGCCATCGAGGGAGCCACTCTGTACACGACCGTGCACCCCTGCATCCTGTGCGCCAAGATGCTCATCAACGCTGGCGTGCGCGAGATCATCTACGTGGAGGGCTATCCCGACGACCTCTCACGCGACATGCTGGCCGAGGCCGGCGTGAACGTGGTGCAGATGGACATCGAGTGAGGGGCCAGCCGCCGTGCTCTACGACCTGAGCTTCAGCGAGATCACCGCCGTGCTGGCGTTCGTCCTGGCGGCGTTCGTGGTCTATGTGCTTACCCCGTTGATGGCTGGTCTTGCCCGCCGACTGGGCGTGGTCAGTGTGCCCAGCGACGGACGCCGCATGCACGCTGACGTCATGCCTATGCTCGGGGGCTTGGGTATGTACGTGGCGGTGATCGGCACGGTGGCGCTCACACTACCCTGGAGCCACACCGTGTCTGGGCTGGTGGTGGGCGGCACGATCATCACCGCTGTGGGACTGGTGGACGACTACGTACAGATCCGTCCCCTAGTCAAGTTCCTCGGTCAGCTCGCGGCCATCGGTGGCGCCATGGCGTTCGGCGTGCGTATGGAGACGTTCAGCCTGCCGTTCATGACCGGCCAAGCTAGTCTGCCACTGTGGGTCTCTGTGGTGGTGACCGTCCTGTGGTTGGCGGCCATCATGAACATGGTCAACTTCATCGATGGGCTGGACGGTCTGGCAGCGGGCGTCTGTGCCATCTCCGCGCTGGGGTTCGGCATCATCGCGTTCTCCCTCTACCGCGTCGACACCGCCATCATGGGCTTCGCTCTCGCGGGCGCCACGCTCGCCTTCCTGCGCTTCAACTTCTACCCGGCCAGCATCTTCATGGGCGACGCCGGCGCCATGTTCCTGGGCTTCGTGCTCGGAGTCATCAGCCTGGAAGGAGTCATGAAGAGCTCGGCCACGGTCGCCCTCATACTGCCGCTGCTGGTGCTCGGCGTGCCGTTCGTCGACCTCTTCCTGATCGTGCTGCGCAGACTGTGGCGGCGGGTACCTATCTACACGCCGGGCCGGGATCACGTGCACCACGAGCTGGTGTTGGTGGCGGGGTTCTCGCAGCGCAAGAGCGTGCTGCTGCTGTACGGCTGGTGCGTGTTGCTCAACGGGACGGCGGTCGCGTTGAGTCAGCACTGGTTCATCGCGACCGCCGTCCTCGGCGGCCTTGCAGGTGTCGCCACACTCTTCATGGCGCAGACGCTCATCCGCTACCGGCGCCTGGGCAACAGACGCGCCGCGGGCGGCGCGCCCGCGGAGACAGCGGCTGGGCGCGGACCCGCCGCCACCAGGCAGCCGGCTGTCGGGCCTGGTGAGCGGCCTGCGTCACCCCACTGACCATGGGCGCGGCGCAGCGACGCGATCCGTCGCAGCCCGGCGGTGAGTCGATAGCCTTCATGCTGCTGGCCGGCATCGGGCTGGGCGCGCTCGTCGGCTGGGGACTCGACAAGCTCATCGGCACGTCACCGGTGTTGCTCATCGTCTGCATCTTCGCGGGTTTCGCGTTGGCGCTGTACGCCATCTACCTCGAGTCACGCTAGCGGTCAGTCGGCGACCGCCGTCCTGCAGCCGCACGTCGTGCCGACGGGACCAGCCCCTCGGCGCTTGACACAGGTGGTGCCTGCGCATGATGCTCAAGTCGCTGCGCGTCAGGCCGCGTCGCTCGCGAGTCACCGTGGGCACGGCGGGCCTGCCACAGCGATCAGAGGGGGAGGTGGATACGGGCTTCCAACCAGCACGCTCTCCAGCGGACCAAGGCGAACCGCGGCTGGATCACCAGACTCGGCTGGCACTGGTCTCGAGCCTTGTCATGGCGGCTAGTGGTGACCGCACGCCGCGCGAGCAGGTCACGGCCATCCTGCAGCTGCTCGTAGAGGCGCTGGAGATGAACGCTGCGGCCTTCCTGGCGATACGGGACACTGGGAATGCCGAGGTCGTCGGCGCGTACGGTCGCACTCGACGACGCGGCTATCCCTACCCCTCCGTCGACTGCAGCGACCCCAGTGTGGCGCCTCTACTGCGCGGCCTGCCCCTCATCGAGTACCCCGGCGGCGTGGCGAACCTCCCCACAGGCTTGGTCGACACCGCCAGCCCTCGCGCTGCCCAGGTCGTGCTCGTCGCTGCACGGGCGGCCGGCGAGGTCAGCGGACTGCTGCAGCTCAGTCGCCGCACGCATGAACCTCTCGACGGTACGGTGCAGGAGACCCTGCTCACCGCCGGTCGTATCCTGGCGATGATCACTCAGCGTCAGGCGCTGTTCACCGAGAGCGAGCGCTCGGCTGCCATTCTCGAGACTGCGTACACGGTCTCACGCGCGATCTCCCGCAGTCTGGATCTCGAAGACACGTTCAAGGTGATCGCGGTGAATGCGGCGCGCTTCGTCAGAGGCACGCGCTGCCTGCTGTTCGAACTGGATGCGTCGTCCGGCGACCTCGTGGCGGTCGCGAGTTCTGAGGAGGACGACGAGCGGATACTTGGGCTGCGCCTGCGGTGCGACGGCGAAGGGATCACTCCGTGCCTGTCGGCATCTCACCTGCAGCTCGCCGTCGAAGAGCTTGTGTGGGGGGCCGGCATGGGACCCGAGCTGCGCGATGCGTTGGCCATGCGCACAGCCCTGTTCCTGCCCATGCTCGCACAGAACGAGTTCATCGGTACGCTGGCTCTGTTCTCGCCCAGCCGCGCCCGCCCGTTCCAGGAGGCAGACATCGCTGTGGTCGAGGAAGTCGCCGAGCAGGCAGCAGTCGCTATCCACAACGCACGCCTGTACCGTGACTTGGCCCGCAGCCAGCAGAGTGTCGAGGCGCTAGTGCGGCGGCTCACCCGGGTGCGTGAGCACGCTCGCCGTAGTCTGGCGGCGATCGTGCACGACGATATCCTCCAGAGCGTCGTGGGCGCTGTCTACAAGCTCGAGGCGGCGGTCGACGATCTGCCTGCCGCTGCACGACCGCCGTTGGAGGAGACCATCGCGGTCCTCCGCTCGGCAGTGGACGAGGCGCGGCGCGTCATCTCCGACCTGCGCCCGCCGGCCCTTGAGGGGCTTGGGCTGGCCGCGGCGCTGAGGACTTTGGCCGACAGAGGGGACACTTTGGGCCCTGCAAAGGTCGGAGTCGACATCGACGGCCGCTTAGAGCCCGAGAAGGCAGTAGCGACCGCGCTGTACAAGATAGCGCGTGAGGCGATGACCAACGCCCAACGGCATGCGCACGCACAGCACATATGGTTGTCGCTGGCGAAGGCCGAGGTCAAGGGCGAGCCTTGTGCTTGCCTCACGGTGCGGGATGACGGTCGCGGTTTCGCACTCACAGGGCGGCTGGGCCGAGGCGCCGAGGATCACTATGGCCTCAGCATGATGGAGGAACAGGCTTCGTTCGCGGGCGGCAGCCTGCACTTGTCGGCGGGCCCCGGCGAGGGCACGATCGTCGAGGCGCTCGTGCCGCTGTGTGACCCCCGTGAGACAAGGGGGACAGGGGGGGTCATATGAGTGCAGCACCTACACGCATCCTCGTGGTGGACGACCACGCGGTGGTCCGGGAGGGGCTCTCGTCGATGCTTGCAAGGGAGGCCGACTTCGAGATCGTGGGGCTGGCTGCCGACGGTCGTGCGGGACTGCGCATGGCGACTGCTGTCCATCCTGACGTGGTGTTGCTGGACATGCAGCTGCCGGACATGCATGGGCTCGATGTGCTTGCGCGACTGGCAGAGCTGTCGCAACCGCCTCGGGTGATCGTGTTGACCGTGCACGATGACGAGGAGCTCGTGCTCAACGCCGTGCGGGGTGGCGCGCAGGGGTATGTACTCAAGAGCGCATCTCGCGATGAGCTGGTCGCCGCCATCCGGCACGTCGTCAGTGGTGGTCAGCGCTTCGACGAGGTCGTGGTCCGCGCGCTTCTCGCTGAGCAGACACGCGAGCAGGAACCTCCGGTCCTGTCTCCGCGCGAGTTGGAGGTCCTGCGTTTGGTGGCGGCTGGCTGCAGCAACAAGGAGGTGGCCGGGCACCTCTACCTCAGCGTGGCGACGGTCAAGACTCATCTTGACGAGGCGTACCGCAAACTCGGGGTGTCTGACCGCGCACATGCCGTGGCTGTCGCTCTGCGCGCGGGCCTCCTCGAGTAGACCGACGGGGCGAAGGCGGGGATAAGACGTGACGTCTCACGACCGCAGCCGGGCTCCAGGCCCGGCTCCGGACACCACCGCGGCGAAGCCGGTCATCACACTCCGGGTGGCGCCCACCCCACGGCGAGAGTGGAGCAGATTGGATGCTCTGCTCTACAACCTGATGACGATGAACTTGGCGGTGATGCTCGCCATGCCGGTCCTGGCGGGACTGGCGTTCTTCCCCGCCGGCAGTCTGCCAGGTGCCATCCTCATCGCCGGCGTCTTCTGTTGCGCAGAGGCTGCCGTCTACGTGTTCCTGGCTTCCTCCATGCCGCGCAGCGGCGGCGACTATCTCTTCCAGAGCCGGCTGCTGTCGCCGGGTGTGGCCACGGTGTTCGCTTTCACAGGGGTGGTGCTCGGAGGGGCTCTCTGGATGGCCATCGCTGGCTGGTTCGCGGCCATGGTCGCCGTCGGGCCACTGCTGTGGGCGATCGGTAGGCTCACAGACACGCCCGAGGTGTTGTCCGTCGCGTCTTTCATCCAGTCCAGCCACGGCGTGATGCTGCTCAGTGGTGCGGTGATCTGCTGGTCGGCCTTGGTCGACCTCTTGGGGCTACGGCCGTACGCAAGGCTCCAGCGTCTCTTCTGGCCTCTCGGCGCGGGTGCCATGCTGGCTGTCGTGATCGTCGTCCTCAGTCTGGGTCCGGACGCTGTCGGAGATGACGCTCCGTATCGACTGGCGCTGTCGCGTGCCTCGGACCTGGGCTTCGACGCAGGCGCCGGGGGATCCAGCCTGGGCGCCACGCTCGCGCTAGTGCCGGTGGCGGCGTTCGCTCTGATCTATCCCGGTTGGAGTGTGCAGCAGGCCGGGGAGCTCCGCGAAGCGGCGAGTCTGCGTGCTGAGACGATCACGATATTGGGCGCTGAGGCGATCACGGTGGCTATGTCTGCGGTCATGACCGCCCTGCTTCTGAGGGTCGTGGACAGAGAGGGCCTGTCGGCCGGCGCGTGGCTGTACTTCCAGGCGCCGGAGGCCATGCCGTACCCGGTGCTGCCATTCTTCTGGTTCTTCGACGGCGGGCTGTGGCCCAGCGGCATGGTCGTCATCTGTCTGGCGGTGCT
>CAYMTC010000034.1:11195-11743 GCA_964393265.1 uncultured Thermoleophilia bacterium | reverse complement strand
AGGAACTGGAACGGCGCTGGACCGGTGATCACGCTGACATGCCCGGGGAGGATGAACCCGTCTATGGCCGTCTCGCCACCGGTGACCAGCGCTCGCAGCGGCGCAGGCATGGTCTTATGGAGAGAGATGACGCTGAAGTTGCCTACCCCGCGCTCGGCAGCGGTGATCACCGCTGCCGCCACGGTGGGCGCGGTGGTCTCGAACCCGATACCTGCGAACACCACCTGTCGTTCCGGCAACGCCGCGGCCAGATCGACGGCCTCGAGCGCCGAGTAGACGACCCGCACGTCGGCGCCGGCGGCACGTTCGTCGGCTAGAGTGCTGTACGACGCAGGCACACGCACCAGGTCGCCGAACGTAGCCAGCGTGACCTCCGGCAGCCGTGCCAGCGCGACGACCTTGTCCAGATCGCCGATGGCTGTCACGCAGACCGGGCAGCCGGGCCCCGAGACCAGCCGCATGCCGGACGGCAAGAGCTGGCGCAGGCCGTAGCGGCCGATGGCCATGGTGTGCGTGCCGCAGACCTCCATGTAGGTGAGCCGTCGGCC
>CAYMTC010000034.1:0-11185 GCA_964393265.1 uncultured Thermoleophilia bacterium | reverse complement strand
CGCCGCTCACTGGTCCTCCCCTGGCTGCTGCGCCTGGGCACCTTCGTGGGGCGCAGCCTCGTCAGCTTCCCCGGCAGATGACTGTTCCTGGAACTCGGCGAGCTCGCGGAAGAGCGCAAGGCGCTCCTCGGCCTCCTGCTCGTCCAGGACCGCGATGGCACAGCCAGCATGGACCAAGACGTAGTCTCCCACCTTGGCCTCTGGCACGAGCATGAGACTGGTGCGCTGACGCAAGCCGCCGAGCTCGATGCTGGCGTCTTGGCCTTCTACTGAGGTGATACGCATGGGTATGGCGAGACACATCGGTGAGGTGCTCCTCTAGAACGTCACGCGGCGCTACGTGAGTAGGCCTTGGTGGATCAGATGATTGTACCCCGCGCTCATCGCCTGCCCCAGCGACAGCCCGCCGTCGTTGGTGGGCACCAGAGCGTGCGTGAGGACACGGAGGCCCACCTCCTCCAGCGAGCTCTCGCAGAGCTCCACGAGCAGGCGGTTCTGGAAGACGCCGCCACTGAGCGCGACGGTGTCGGGGCCACCGGCGGCCCGCACGTCGTGACAGACGCGCGTCACCACGGCGGCCACCGTGGCATGCAGGCGCGAGCCGACAGTGTCCACTGTATGGCCGGCCTGCAGGTCGTCGAGCACAGCGGCCAGGAGCGGCGTCAGCCGCACCACCGCCGGCGAAGGACGATCGCCCAGCCACAGGCCAGACGCCGCTGACGGAGCCGCTGCGGCAGGTAGGGCCTGCCCCACGTCTCCCTCCACGGAGAACGGATACGGCGCGGCCCCGGCGCGCGACAGCATCTCGAGTTCGATGGCTGCCTGGGCCTCGTAGGTGATAGCACTGCGCAGACCCGTCAAGGCAGCCACACAGTCAAACAGCCGACCACAACTCGATGTGAGAGGGGTGTTGACGCTCTGACGCACCTGCTGAGCCACGACACCAGCTTCCTCATCGCTCAAGTGCAGCCCCAGCCGGCGACCGCGCTCCAGGCCCTCCTCGCCCAACAGCGCCAGCAACCAGCCGGCAGCAGTGCGCGCCGGTCTGCGGATGGCCAGCTCACCGCCGGGCAGCGGCAGGTACTCCAGGTGAGCCACGCGGACGTACCGCGCCGCGTCGCAGATCAGTACCTCTCCTCCCCAGAGCCGGCCGTCGTCGCCGAACCCGAGTCCGTCCAGACTCACACCGATGACCTCTCGCAGGCTCCCGTCGTCAGCGAGCACCGCATCGTTCTCGGTCATGCAGGCGACCACGTGCGCGTGGTGGTGCTGCACTCCGTAGAACGAGAGGCCGTCGCCGCTTGACTTGAGGGCCATTGCGTACTTGGTGGCCAGGTACTCAGGGTGAAGGTCGTACGCCACGACGCTCGGTCGTACGCCGAACAGGCTCTGGTAGAGCCTGATGCTGGCTTCGTAGTGCTCGAGCGTCTCCATGTTCTCGAGGTCGCCGATGTGCTGGCTGAGGAAGGCGTTCCGGTCTCGGGTGAGACAGAAGGTGTTCTTCAGCTCAGCGCCGCATGCCAACGTCGGCGGCAGGTCGAGCGGCAGCTGGACCGGGAAGGGTGCGTAGCCACGCGACCGCCGCACCAGCCGAGGCCTGCCGCGGCGCACGAGCGCTACCGAGTCGTCGTAGCGAGCGTGGATAGCGCGGTCGTGCAGCAGGTAGGCATCCGGGATACCCGCCAGGCGATCGGCCTCCTTGAGGTCCGTGACAATCGGTTCCTCCGCCAGATTACCGCTGGTCATCACCAGCGGCCGTCCAACGGCCCGCAGCAACAGCAGGTGCAGGGGCGTATAGGGCAGCATGGCGCCAAGGTAGTGCTGCCCGACGGCGACCTCGGCCGAGACAGACCCAGGAGACGGCCACTCCAGCAGCACGATGGGATGCTCTGGTGACTCGAGCAGCTGCTCCTCATCCTCCGACACGCGACAGTGGGCACGCAGCTGCTCCACGTTCGCGAACATCACAGCGAGCGGCTTGTGCGGCCGCCCCTTGCGACGTTTGAGCTCCACGACCGCGGACGTGTCGGTGGCATCACAGGCCAGATGGAAGCCGCCAAGCCCCTTGATGGCCAGCAAGGCGCCGCGGCGCAGCAGCTCGGCGGCCGCCTCAACGGCCGCCTGCGGCTGTAGGGCGTCGCTCCGAGCCAGCACGACCAGGTCGCTCGCAAGGCCGGACGGCAGTGCCTCCTCGCCTCGCGCGGCGAGGTCCTCCGCCGATGCCGGCTCTCCCTTGGCGTAGGAGCTGTGCGCCAGCAGCACCGTGCGCGGCCCGCAGACCGGGCAGGCGTTCGGTTCAGCGTGGAAGCGACGGTCGCGCGGGTCCTCATACTCCCGCCCGCACTCCGGGCACAGGGGAAAGTGCCGCATCGTGGTTCGTTCGCGGTCGTAGGGAAGCGACTCGATGATGGTGAACCGCGGCCCGCAGTTCGTGCAGTTGATGAAGGGATAGCCGTACCGCCGATCGTGCGGATCGAGCAGCTCTCGCCGGCAGTCGTCGCAGAGCGCGATGTCGGGCGAGACCAGCTGATACGCGTTGGGATCGCTCGCGCTCTCGAGGATGCCGAAGTCAGCATAGTCCCCGGGCTCGACGTCGGTGACTTCCAAGGAAGCGATGTGTGAGCGTGGCGGTGCTTGTCGCGGCAGCGCGTCGATGAAGTGCTCGACCGCCGCGGGTGTGCCCTGGACGACGATCTGCACCCCCGCAGAGGTGTTCCGAACCCAGCCGACCATGCCCTCGTCCTGCGCGAGGTTGAACACGAAGGGCCGGAAGCCGACGCCTTGCACGACGCCCCGCACCCACAGTTGGCGCGCGACAGTGCTCCTCGCCGAGGTCCCCCCAGCCTCGTTCTGATCACCGGGGACTGACCTCATCCGGGGCATCGGAACTGGATGTCCTCCTCATGGTGGATCTCGCCGCAGACGCTACAACGGAGGGTGTAGCTGACACCCACCGGCACACCGTGCGCCTTGCAGAACTCGACCTGCGCGGAGAGGACCTCGAGCTCGGTGTTGCCGCAGGAGAGACAGGTCATCAGGACGTCGTCGCCCACCCGGTAGACCTGCCTGAGCTTCTCCATGGAACCTATGGGCCCACCGTGCTCAGGAAGCTCCGTGCCGTGGAGGTCGGCCGCCTGGAGGGAGGGCTCCTCGTGCATGTCGACAACGCGCGCCTTACCAGGCAGCCACGCCAGGCGCAGACCCAGATCGGTGATGGCCTGCTGGTACGGGCAGTCCCACCCCACCCGCTCCCACAGCAGCTGCTTCTCGTGCTCCAACCAGACGCTGCGCGGAGTGACGAAGGAGCGCCAGTCGACACGGTCGCACAGCTCGGCGCCCGATCGGGGCTTGGGAGGACGACCCCTGCCTCGCGGCGCGCACGGCGGCAGCATGCCGAGCAAGCCGACGTCTGGCTGCTCAGCGAACACCGTGAGTGCGGCGTCCAGCCAGCCATGCTCAAAGCGCAGGTCGTCCTGCACACGCACCAGGAACGCGCCATCTGTGAGTGCGAAGGCGCCGTCCATACCGCAGTGCGAACGCCCGATGCCCATGGGGTCGAAGCCAAAGCCTGCGATACGCCCGCGAACAGCCAGACGAGTGAGGTACGTGGCTACGTCCTCGCGGCAGTCGCGTGCCATGACCACCAGCTGCGCGCTACCGTCCGTCGTGTCCTCCAGGTTGTGCATCGCCTCCCGGAGCGCGAGTGCTCCGTGGTTGGCGAAGAGGACGATGCTCACCTTGTTGGACATGGACGGCTCCTCAGGCTTCGATCTCCTGACGGACCAATCTCACCACTTCGTCGACCGCAGCCGCCACCGGGGCCGAGAGCTCCTCGCCGAAGGTCTCGACATCCTCGGCCTCGACGGCGTAGGCGACCACCTCGTGCGGCATGTCGTAGCCCATGCGTTCGCCGGCGTCGAGCACCGTGCGGATCCCGATGGAGTGCGCGGAGCTGTACCGTGCGCCTCCACGGAAGTCGTCGCCGGAGAATCGAGCGATGTCGCCGGGGCTGCGGTCTCCACTTGCGAGCGCGTCGACGATGACTACCTTACGGTAGCCTCGCAAGAGTTCCAGCAACCGCAGCCCCGCGACCTCGCTCGTGGTGACCTCCACGTCTTCCGGCAGCGCTAGCTGCCGCAGACGGTCAGCCACCACCAGCCCGAACCCGTCGTCCGAGAGTATGGGGTTCCCCATGCCCAGGATCAGAGTACGCGCCTGGGCCCGAGTCTCACCACTCATGATCGCCGCTCTAAAGGCACACTACGCCGCACGCAGCGCGGCTCTCACATGAACCGCTTGGCAGAGTCAAGCACCTCTCCGCCCTGCTGCTTGCGCACCACGACCTCGAGTGGCATCTCACCGAACAGCGTGTGCGTCGCGCAGCCCAGGCACGGGTCGTAGGCACGGAACGCCATCTCGACCTCGTTCAGCAGACCTTCGCTGATCTCGCCGCCAGGCTTGATGAGACCCTCGGCCGCCTTCTTCAACGACATGCTGATGGCGGCGTTGTTGTTGGTGGTGCCGACGATGAGGTTCACGTCCGTGACCAAGCCGTTCTGGTCGGTCTTGTAGTGGTGGTACAGAGTGCCGCGCGGGGCTTCCACCACGCCGATGCCCTCGCCGACGATGCCCGTGGGCACAGCGTGGACCTTGGTGTCGGTGATGTCGGGGTCGTTGGCCAGCTCGACCGTGCGCTCAGCTGCGTACAGCAGCTCGACGAGACGCGCCCAGTGCGTGGCCAGCGTGGCGTGCACCGGCTTGCCGCCGAGGGTGTCGAAGTAACGCTCGTACTCGGCCTGAGCCAGCGGTGTGGCCATGCCGTCAGCAGCGTTGAGACGGGCTAGCGGTGCGGCACGATACACCCCGCTGTCCTTGCCATCGACGAAGCCCTTCCAGCCGATACCCTTGAGGTACGGATAGGTGAGGTAGCTGTACGGCTCCACGTGCTCGGTGATGTGGTCGAGGTAGTCCTTGGGAGCGAACTTCACGAACTCCTTGGCCTCGGGATCGACCACACGGATCATGCCGTCGTAGAAGTTCACCTTGTTGTTCTCGTCCACCATGCCCATGTAGTAGGTCTGATGGGCAAAGGCGTCGCTCATGATCATCTCGACGTACTCTGGGTTGCCAAGGACGACGTCGTTCATGATGGCGATCGCCACCTGCGCGAACTCCACCTGGAAGGCCGCGATCTCGCGCACGCGCTCCGCCTCCTCGGCGCTGAGCGGCTTGCTCACTCCGCCTGGAAGACACGAGACGGGGTGCACCGCGCGGCCGCCGATGATCTGGATGAGCTCGTGCGACCACGCGCGCATCTGGAGCACCTGCCCGGCGACGTCTGGGCCGACCTTCTTGATGAGGCCGAGGATGTTGCGCTCGGCGGGCTCGGCCGTGGGCCCTACGACGAAGTCGGGGCCGGCCAGCACGAAGAAGTGCGTCGTATGGTCCACAGCGCTGAAGGCGTTGTACAGGATCTCACGCAGCATCTTGCCGGTGCGTGTGGCCTCCACGCCGAAGACCGCGTCGATGGCCTTGGCAGATGCCATGTGATGCGCCTCTGGGCAGACACCGCAGATGCGCGGAGTGATGCGAGCCAGCTCTTCAACTGGCCGCCCGACACAGAACCGCTCGAAGCCACGGAGCTCGGGCACCTGGAAGTACACGTTCGCGACCTCGCCGGCGTCGTCGACGAAGATCTCGATCTTGCCGTGACCCTCGAGCCTTGTGATGGGGTCGATACTGATCTTCTTCATGTCAGACCTTTGCCCTTCTGAGCAACGACTTGGCTAGCCCGAACCGGTAGAACGTGCCGAGCGGATCGGGCACCGTGGCCGCGATCTCGGCGATCTTCTCCGGGGACTCAGCGTCGATGATGGAGGCCAGCGTGCTGAGCATCTTGGCGCCCTGGTCATCGACGTTCGGGGGCGGACCATAGCAGCCCCGGCACGGCATGCCGACCGACGGGCAGCGAGCGCCGCACCCATCGCGGGTGACCGGACCCATGCAGATGACACCCTGCTCAAGCAGGCACTTGTCGGGGTCCCACTCGACCTCCCACGGCTTCTTGAAGCCGGTGATCTTCTTCTCTTCCTTCTTGCGCATGCACTCGTCGCAGACACTGCGCGTGCCGGCGCCAAGCACCGTGCCCTTGGCCGGCAGCTCGCCGCCCGTCTGCAGGATGGTGATGACTGCCTCGAGGACCTCCCAGATGCGCTCACCCTCGGGCGGACAGCCCGGGACGTAGTAGTCGACGTCGATGACCTGGTCAAGCGCCTTCACGGTGTCGTAGAGGTGCGGAAGCTCGAGCTCGCCCTCAGGTACGGCGATGCGCTCCTGGGGGAATATCTTCTCGGCGTTCGCCACCGACGGCACGCCAGTGTAGACGAGGTCCATGATCTCTCGCGCACTGCTGACGTTGGCGAGGCTGGGGATGCCGCCCAGGTGCGCACAGGCGCCGAACGCCACGAGGATCTGTGACTTCTGGCGCAGCAGTCGGGCGACGTACTCGTTCTCGCTGTTGCGGATGGCGCCGTTGAACAGCGTCAGCGTGATCTCGCCGTCCGCGAGAGCTTCGACGTCCTTGTACTTGAAGTCTGCCGCCACCGGCCAGAAGGCGATCTCGAACGCCTCGTCGACGGCGAGGATCTTGTCTTTGATCTGAAGGACGGCGATCTCGCAGCCACCGCAGGCCGCCGCCCAGTACATGGCGAACTTGGGCTTGCTCATGCCGACTTGGCCTCCTGCTCGTACTCGTCGACGAACTGCTGATCCCAGTTCAGGGGGCCGAGCTCCTTGATCTCCTGGACGAACTCGGTGACCACTCGGGCCCACTTGTCGCCCTCGGCAGCCGACACCCACTCGAGCCGGATGCGGCCCGGCTCGATACCCATCTGCTCGAGCATCTTCCTGAGCATGGGGTACCTGCCGGCCGTGCGCCAGTTACCATTGATGTAGTGGCAGTCGCCGGGGTGGCAGCCCGAGATGAGGACTCCGTCGGCGCCCTCGGCGAACGCCTTGAGGACGTGCGCCGCCTCGACGCGGCCGGAGCAGTTGGTCTTGATGGGGATCAGGTTGGGCGGGTACTTGAAACGCGACGTACCCGCCAGGTCTGCCCCGTTATAGCTGCACCACCGGCAGAGGAAGCCGACGATGCGCGGTTCGAACTCGTTGGCGCTCACTGTTCTCCTCCTCAGTACACCGGCGGCGTTACGCCAGCGCCCCTTCGATCTCGGCGTATATCTGTCCGTCGGTGAAGCCTCGCTGCACCGGGACGTTGGAACCGCACGCCGAGACACAGACGCCGCAACCCTTGCACGCGGCCTCTATCACCTGTGCCGCGTCGAGCTCTTCGACGTACTGGATGGCGTTGTGCGGACACAGCCCCACGCAGATATGACAGCCCGAGCACTTCTCGGGGTCGATGTAGGAGATCGTGGGCTCGATCTTGACCGTCTTGTTGTCGACCAGCGCCAGCGCGCCGGCCGCAGCAGCTCCGGCCTGTGCGACAGTGTCGGGGATGTCCTTGGGCCCTTGGCAGCAACCGGCAATGAAGATACCGTCGGTGACGGTGCTGACCGGCTCGAGCTTGGGGTGCCGCTCGATGAAGAAGCCCGCATGGCTACAGCCGAAGCCGAACAGCTGCGCCAGCTCCTTGGAGTCATGCTGTGACTCTAGACCGGCGGACAGGATGACCATGTCGACGGCCAGCCGCCGCGTGACCGCCAAGAGTGTGTCCTCGACCCGGACGATGAGACGTCCTTCTTCCTCGGGCGTGAGCGGGAGGTCGCTGACCTCAGCGGCCTTGCCGCGGATGAACTGGACGTCCTCGTTCATGAGGCGCTTATAGAACTCCTCGTACCCCTTGCCCGGGCAACGCATATCGATGTAGAGCTGGTAGACCTCCGTCTCGGGCAGGTGCTCCTTGATGAGGTGAGAGAACTTGAGGGAGTACATGCAGCAGACGCGGCTGCAGTACTCGTTGAAGTTCTCGTCGCGGCTACCCACGCAGTGCAGGATGGCGACCGCCTTTGGCGGCTCGCCGTTCTTGCAGACGATGTGGCCCCCGGTGGGACCGGAGGCGTTGGACAGCCGCTCGAACTCGAGACTGTTGATGACGTTGTCGAGCCGGCCGTAGCCGAACCTGGCATCGCGCGACGCATCGAAGAGATCGAAGCCCGTCGCGATGATGATGGCCCCGGCCTCGAGGTCGATGTACTCGTCCTTCTGGTCGAAGTCGATGGCGCCCGGCCCACAGGCGGTCACGCAGGTCTGCTTGCACTTGCCGCGCGTGAGGAACAGGCAGCTCTCTGGGTCGATGGTGGCACGCAGCGGCACCGCTTGTGGGAACGGGATGTAGGCAGCCCGCCGGTAGTCCAGCCCTTCGTTGAACTCGTTGGGGACCTTGGCCACGACGCACTGCTCGGTGCAGAGCCCACAGCCGGTGCACTTGTCGACGTCGACGTAGCGCGCCTTCTTGCGGACCTTGATCTTGAAGTTGCCGACGTAGCCCTCGACCTGGCTCACCTCGCTGTAGGCAAGCAGCTGGATGTTGGGGTGCTTGCCTACCGCACTCATCTTGGGAGTCAGGATGCAGGCGGAGCAGTCGAGCGTGGGGAACGTCTTGTCGAACTGAGCCATGTGGCCGCCGATGCTGGGCTCGCGCTCGACCAGGTAGACCTGGTGGCCTGCGTCGGCAAGCTTGAGCGATGCCTCGATGCCGGCGATGCCGCCGCCCACCACCAGGACGTTGCTGTTGACCGGCACCTCGATGGGATCGAGCGGCGCCTGGAACACGACGCGGTGCACAGCCGCCTCCACGATGTGCTTGGCCTTCTCCGTCGCCGCGACAGGATCCTCGGTGACCCACGAGTCGTGCTCTCTGATGTTCGCCATCTGGAACAGGAACGGGTTGAGCCCCGCGTCGGCCACTGCCTTACGGAAGGTAGGCTCGTGCATGGTGGGCGAGCAGGCTGCGACCACGATGCGGTCGAGACCCTCCTCGCGGATGTCCTTCTGGATCAGCTCCTGACCGGGATCTGAACACATGTACTTGTACTCGCGCGCGACAGCCACGTGCGCCAAGGTGCTGACGTACTCAACGACCTCCGGCACGTTCACCTTGCCGGCGATGTTGGTCCCGCAGTCGCACACATAGACGCCGATACGCGGCCCGCCGCCGTTAGTGCTATCAGCCATTTGCCTTCTCCTCCTCGCCTGGGCAGGTCACGCTGGGATGGCCGCGAGGACCGCGTCGGCGGAGACGATCTGCTTGTCCAGCGCCAGGTCCTTGGGGTCGATGCCCAGAGCGACACCGAGCAGCTGGGTGAAGTAGACGACCGGGATGTTGTAGTTGGTCCCGAACAGCTTGTTCACCTGCGGCTGGAAGGCCTCGACGTTCATCTCACACAACGGACACGCGGTGGCGATGACGTCGGCACCGTTGTCGACGGCGCACTTGAGCAGCTCGTGCACCAGCGTCAGGGCGGCATCCTCGTTGGTGAAGATGAGAGCGCCGCCACAGCACTTGGCCTTGACCGGGTAGTCGATGGGCTCGGCGCCGACCGCCTCGAAGAGCTTGTCCATGGTGACCGGGAACTCGGGGTCGTCGCAAACGCCCATGGGCCGGCTGAGCTGGCAGCCGTAGTAGCAGGCCACACGCAGGTTGGTGAGCCGCCGCGTGACCTTCTCGGCGATGGCCTCATAACCCACATCCTTGGCCAACACGCCGAGGAGGTGGCGAACCCAGATGCCGCCGTCGTACGACAAGCCGGCAGCAGCGAGCGCCTCGTTGATGGTGTCGTGCAGGTTGCGGTCCTCGGCCAGGTAGCGATTGGTCTTGGCCAGGACCGTGTAGCACGCGTTACAGATGTTGATGAGGTCGTAACCGCCCATGCGCTGAGCGATGGCCAGGTTACGCGCTGAGACGCCAAAAGACTCGAGCTCACGGATGGAGAAGTAGCTCGTGGAACCGCAGCAGTTCCAGTCCTCGAGCTCGGTGACGTCCATCTCCAACTTCTTCCACACAGCCCGCGCGGAGATGTCGTACGCCTTGCCAGTGGCTTCGGCGGAACAACCCGGGAAGTACAGGTACTTCTTAGCCATCAGGCCACCCCCTTGCTCTCGAGCGTGGAGATGATGGTGGACAGCTCCTCCTTGCCCTTGATGGTCTTTGGCAAGATGGGCAGACGGCCCGCAGCGAACAGCTTGAGGCCCATGCCCGCGAACTTGACGCTGAGACTGGGCTTGTGTGCGAGCGTGAACTTCGCGATGAGCTCTGTCTCGTGGTTGCGGCCATACTTGTGGACGTTGTCCACGAAGATCTTGGTCATGGCCGGGTTCTTGGAGTCGGAGGGGTAGCTCTTGTACTTGATAGCCAAGCGCTTGAGCTCATACATGATGTCAGTGATCTTGATGTCGGCAGGGCAACGCACCGTGCACGAGTAGCAGGATGTGCACAGCCAGATGGTGTTGCCCTTCAAGACCCGGTCGAGCATCCCGGCGCGGAAGGCGGCGATGACCTCCCGTGGACCGTAGTCCATAAGGTACGCGGTGGGGCAAGACCCAGTGCATGTGCCGCACTGGATGCACTGCTTGATCTTCTCGCCGCCGTGGATGTTGTACACATCCTCGAGAAAGACCTTGTGCAGCTCTTTCACCCCTTGTTGGGTCTCGAGTTCCACCATCTCTTCTCCCCAATCGTTGCCAGCTCAGGGATCCTTCTCGGTGAGCGCGCTGTGGGTCGTCAAGCTCTCCCCGCACGACGAGCCAAGTAGTGAGTGCCGTCAAGATGACGACCTGTCGTGCAGTGGCAGAGAGTCGGCGACCTCAGGAACCGCCGCACCGAGCGCTTGGACATAGTGAGGGCCCGCCTGGATATTCATAGACGCCACACCATGTGGACCACCCAAGGAGAGTGTAGCGCAAGCCACATATAACAGTAGTCAGGAGCATGTGACAGAAAGTACAAACGAAGGTCACTTGCGCGCACCGAATAGGCATAGTGCATTTCGGAGGCCGACGGACGAGTCTGCGACCAGTCCACCTGACAGAGCGCACAGACGCAGCGCTTGGCAAGCCGGCAAAGCAGGCCGTACAATCGGCTCCCCGAGCCGACGTAGCTCAGCTGGCAGAGCACATCACTCGTAATGATGGGGTCCGGGGTTCGATTCCCCGCGTCGGCTCCAGT
>CAYMTC010000033.1:10928-11873 GCA_964393265.1 uncultured Thermoleophilia bacterium | reverse complement strand
CGATAATGAGCGGTGACTGGAGTTCAGACGTGTGCTCTTCCGATCTCTGTTGGCGCTTTCGTTGGTGTTCCATGTCGCGGTACTCGGCCTGTTCATCGCGGGCGCCGTGCTGCCCAGACACCGGGTGGTCAACGTGCCGAACGGCGCACTGCTGGCGTTCCTCGTGGCACTCTTCGCCGAGATGTATGGCTTGCCCCTCACCGTCTACCTCCTGCAACCGCTGGTGCCACTGGGAGACCTGTTCTACCCTGTGCCGCTGGCGGTCCGTCTGCTGGGCAGCGCGTTCATGCTGGCCGGGTTCCTCCTCGTGTTCGCTGGCTGGCGGCTTATCTACCGGGCGCCGGGGCGTGTCGTCGGCTACGGCATCTACGCGCACATCCGGCACCCGCAGTACGTGGGCCTCATCGTGCTGACACTCGGTCAGCTCATCGAGTGGCCCACCATCACAGGGCTGCTCTTGTGGCCGCTTGTGGTGCTGCTCTACGTGCGCCTCTCGCGCAAGGAGGACGCTGAGGTCGTAGCTAGGTGCGGGCAGCCGGCGGTGGACTACCAGGCGCGGGTGCCCGCGTTCATACCGCGACTGTCGCGCTCGAGAGAGGCTACGAAAGACGTCGGGAGTCCGCGCGCGGCGCAGGATGGCCACACGCGACGTGGTCAGAGCGCTGTCACACGGAGTGACCGCTGGCCTGCACGGTCGACCAAGCCTCTAAAGGCCAACAGTGGACGGCGGTCAAGCGTCAGCGCATCGGCTGCCCTCCCTTGGGAGATGAAAGCGGTCGGGGCAGTCGTGCTGCTTGTCGTGTCCTTCTTCGCGTCGGCGCTGAGCGTGCTACTCGTGTTCCAGGTTCTGCATGTGGACGCGTCCCGGGGCCATCGTTGGCTGGGCTTGGCGCTGATCGCGGGCCTGGGCGTCCTGCTGTTCTCAGTGGCCGTGCTTGTCTTGAC
>CAYMTC010000033.1:4598-10918 GCA_964393265.1 uncultured Thermoleophilia bacterium | reverse complement strand
CTTGACAAGGTATGGAGAAAGGCTTCTGGGGAGCATGTCGGGCCATCTCGCCGGCGTGTCATCGCGGGTGGCGACAGCCTTGCCTGCCACTGGACCGCGGTCTACTGACGCAGTGCAGAGGGCCCAGCCCGTGCGCCGTGCGGAGCGGGGTAGGTGTGAGCAGGCCGCACGTCGTACTCAGCGACCAGGCCGGGGGGGTGGTGCAGGGTCGCAGCGAGCGGTGGACGCCCACGGTGATGACCGCAGACTGTCGACCGATGACGTGCCGAAGGCCCATGTGAGTAAGGACTCTCTGAGTGCGTGAGGTCCCAGGTCGTCCTGGGACTGAATCGTCTATCGTCCAGGGGATGGGAGGAGTGATGTCGCGTCGTACCGCAAGTGGCCTGCCGCCGCGCCTTAGGGTCATCCAGTACGGCTTCGGGAACATGGGGAAGATCTTCGTGCGCTATCTCCACGAGAAGGGCGCCGACATCGTCGGGGTGATCGCGCACAGCAATCCAGACACCATCGGCAAGGATGCCGGCGAGGTCGCGGGCCTCGGCTTCAAGCTCGGCGTACCGGTGCGCACCGATGCCGAGGCCGTGTTTGAGGAGTGCGACGCCGACGTCGCCATCCTCGCCATCGCCAGTCTCATGACAGACATGGAGGAGCACTTCGACCGTTGCGCCCGCCACGGGGTCAACGCCATCTCGATCTGCGAGGAGGCGTTCTATCCGTGGACGACGTCCCCGTCCATCACGAACAGGTTGGACAAGCTGGCCAAGCAGCACGGCGTCACGCTCTGTGGCTGCGGCGCTCAGGACATCGGCTGGGGGAACCTGCCCGTCCTCCTTGCAGGACAGCACCATCGCATCGACAAGATGGAGGGGTGGATCAGCTATAACGTCGAGGACTACGGTATCGCGCTGGCCAAGGTGCACGGCGCTGGGCTCAGCCCGGAGGACTTCCAGAAGGATATCGCTGAGGCCGAGTCGCTGCCGGCGTACGTCTGGAACTCCAACGAATGGCTGTGCGCGAGGCTTGGCTGGACGATCAAGTCGCAGCGACAGGAGTTGACGCCCACCTTCCACGACCAGGACCTCGAGTCGGCGACGCTGGGCACCACTGTCAGCGCTGGGTGCGCCACTGGCATGGACGCTACTGTCACCACCGAGACCTTCCAGGGCCCGGTGATCGTGACGCATTGCATCGGCAAGATCTACGCTCCTGGTGAGACCGACCGCAACGATTGGGACATCTTCGGGGAGCCCGACACGCACGTGGTCATGAAGGAGCCCATGACGGTCGAGAACACGTGCGCGACGACGGTGAACCGTCTGCCTGACTTAGTGCAAGCCCCGCCCGGGTATGTGACGACTGAGAAGCAGCCTGACCCGCAGTACCGTACGTACCCGCTGCACATGTACATGGAGTAGAGCACACGGAGGGCGCAGCACGGGCACGGGCTTCCGCTGACGCGACCGGGACCAAGACGGCTCAGCTGAGACCTTCGAGCCACCTGGCGAGTGTGTCAGCTCGGGTGGTGACCGTCTTCCCACCAGTGGACCGGGGCCTGCCTGTACAGCGCCGCTGAGAGAGAGGAGACCATGATGTCGTACACGGTGATCGCCGGCTATGACGGGTCGGAGCCTTCAAAACACGCTCTCATCGCCGCGATCCAGCAAGCACAGGCCTTCGATGGCGATCTTGTGATGGTGACCGCCCACACGGTGGGTGCGCTGACGCAGCCGCGCATCTTCGGCGGCGAAGTCCGAGAGCTGGAGGAGACCTGTTCAGAGGCGCTGTCCCATGCTCTGCAGAGCGCCGCGGCCGAGGACCTGCCGGCCCAGAGCATGGTCGTCCCTGCAGCTCCTGCCGAAGCACTCGTGAACGTCGCCAACGAACGGGGAGCGTCGCTCATCGTCGTGGGCAATCGCGGTGAAGGACTCATCTCGGGAGTGCTCTTGGGTTCAACGGCCTACAAGCTGATTCACACGAGCACCGTACCCGTCTTGATCGTCCCGGCTGAGGAGCCGGCTCACTGAAGTAGTGATAGGTGAAGAGGCCCGGTGGACTCATCGGTCGAAAGAGATGGTCTCGAACGCACAGCGGGCTGGGGATGCTCTCTCCGCAGGGGTGGGGCGACCGCGGAGGTGCATGGTAAGAGAGAAGCGGGCCATGGGCTTGTCGCCCCAGAGAGACCTCCACTATACTATGCGCGGCTGCTCTGCTGCGGGCGTTCAGCGCAACGGGCCAGGCGACTACGTCGGCTCAAGTGCCAGCTCATCGGCAGCTTGGCGCGGTGCAACGGTGCATCCCGTTGGTCGTGGATCGGGGCTTGAGGGGCTGATCCAACGTCTTCCGGCTCGCCTGCGGTCTGTACGCGCACTGGCTCTGCGCTAGTGCCAAACGCGATCTACCCAGAATGGGGGCACCGCCTCTAGTCGGCGGGTCATGCACCTCGAGAAGGAGGCGCTGGCAGGGTAGTGGTCGATCGCCGACTGAGAGGTGTCACGGGGTGAGTCGAGCAGGTGTCAGACCGCTGGTGCTACCGGCGAGCCTTGTCCTGGGTACCGGCATGAGCGTCGTGACGGCAGCGGTGCTGCGGTCCAGCATCCTGGGCGTCGTCGTCGGTGCCGCTTTGGTGGCGGCCTACTGGGGTCTGGAAGCGCTGTTCACTCGTCTCGGTCAAGCCGGTAGCTTCGGCCACGGTCTCCTGGTCGGCCTGGGAGGCATGGTCGTACGCCTGGCTGTCGTCGTCGGTGGGCTGCTGTGTGTCGGTCTGCTGGCGCCCCGTCAGTTCTTTCTCGCCTGCGTCCTCTCGTTCGTCGGCCTGTTCACGTTGACCCTGGGCGTGCACCTCTCCCTGCTGGCGCGACAGGTGGGGCGCCCGGTCTCTCAGGAGGACCTCTCTCGGCATGGAGGGAGCGTCCGGTGAACGATCTGGCGGACCACGTGGCCACTCCGCCGCAGGCTGTCCCTGCAGGGCCGCCGCCCGGCGACGAGGGGCGCTCGACCGGGGGCAAGCGGCGCTTGCCAGCGCCGTTGAAGCGGGTGCTCGTAGTGCTGGTGGCGGTGGGCTTTCTCGTCGCGCTCTTCGTTATCCCAGGCGGCGCGCCGGCGCACTTCCATGTGGACGAGGAGTTCGAGCTCAAGCCGCTCGTCGAACTGCCGCACCTCGGTCCCATCGACCTGTCCATCAACAAGGCGGTGGTCTACTTGTGGATCACCGTGGTCATCATCGTCGTGCTGGCCGTCCTCATCGCCCGCTCGCTCAAGCCCGTGCCTGGACGCTTTCAGCTGGCCGTCGAGACTCTGTACGACCTGGCCCGCGAAGGAATAACGCGGTCGGTCATGCGGACGGGCGCCGATCGCTGGTTTCCGTACATCGGCGCCCTGTTCTTCTTCATCCTCATCTCCAATCTCATCGGTCTCATCCCTCTACCGTTCGGCGAGCACGGCCAGCTGTCGTTCTACGCCGCCACCGCGAGCCTGTACGTGACGCTCACACTCGCGGCTGTCACCTTCGTCTTCACGCACTACGCCGGCATCCGCGCCAAGGGTGGCCTGGCCTACATCCGCTCCTGGGGGCCGTCCAGCGCTCCACCCGTGCTACGGCAACTCATCTGGACCATCCATGCCATCAGCGAGGTGTTCCGGCTCGTGTCGCTGGCCGTCCGTCTCTTCGCCAACATGTTGGCCGGCCACGCCATCCTGGGCGTGTTCTTCGCCATGGCGCTCGTCTTCCAGAACTACCTGGCGGCCGCCCTGCTGCAGACCGGGTCGGTCATCATCTACCTCTTCGAGATCTTCATCGCCTTCATCCAGGCGTTCATCTTCGCCATCCTCTCGGCCGTCTACATCGGCGGCGCCCTCGAGGAGGAACACTGACAGGCATTCCATCAAGGGCATCTGCCCAGCTCATACGACATCAGAGGAGGACACTGCATGGACGCTGAAGCCGCGAAGGCCCTCGCCGCCGGCATCTCCATGGGCATCGGGTCCATAGGACCCGCCATCGGTCTGGGCATGCTGATCAGCAAGGCGCTCGAGAGTATCGCTCGGCAGCCCGAGGTCACCAACGACATCCGCACCAACATGTTCATCGGCATCGGCGTCACCGAGGCGGTCGCCTTGTACGCGTTCGTCATCGCGCTGATCCTGGTGTTCGTGGCCTGATGCGGTCACACCGCGAAAGGACCACCGCATGCTGAATCCCGAGTGGGGTCTCATAGTCTGGACCCTCATCACCTTTGGCATCGCGGCCTTCATCCTGTGGCGTTACGCCTTTGGCCCGCTGCAGCGGGTCATGGACGAGCGCCGACGGCGCATCCAAGAGAGTATCGAGACGGCCGACGAGGCGCGTCAGGAGGCTGGGCAGCTTCTGGAGGAATACAAGCGCACGTTGGCGCAGGTGCGCCAAGAGGCTGACGAGCTCATGGAGAAGGCGCGCCAGGCCGGCGACGAGGCGCGCAGCGAGATGCTCGACGACGCCAAGCAGCAGGCGCAGCGCACGCTCCAGCGCGCTCACGAGCAGATAGAGCGGGACACTGAGGCGGCGGCGCAGGAGCTGCGTGGGCAGGTGGCGGACCTCACGTTGCTGGCGGCGCAGAAGCTGGCTACCAAGACGCTTAGCGCCGAAGACCACGCGCGACTCATCGAGGAGGCGCTGCAGGAGGCCAGGCTCGACGACCTGCACCTGGGGGTCCTAGAGTGAGCGTGCGCCAAGGACGGCTGGCCGCATGAGTGCCGTGGCGCGTGTCTACGCCGAGGCGTTGTTCGAGGCTGCTCGCGAGGTAGATGCTACCGCGAAGGTGTGTGACGAGCTGCGTCGGTTCGTGGCTGCCTACCGCGAGCAGCACGCCTTGCGTGACGTCCTCCTGGACCCGCGCGTCGAGACGGCGGGCAAGCACCGCGTCGTCGAGGCGCTCTTGGCGAAGGCCAGCCCACTGCTGCGCAACATGGTACGGCTCATGCTCGACAAGGGGCGTATCGCCTCGTTGCCAGATGTCGAGGCCGAGTATGAACGGAAGGCTGCTGAGGTCGAGCGCCTGCTGGACGTGACGGTCACCACCGCCGTCGAGCTGGCGCCCGCCCAGGAGCGGGCTATCAGCAAGCGCGTCGAGCAGGCCACCGGCCGCTCCGTGCGCTTGAGCAAGCGGGTCGACGGCGAGCTCGGCGGAGGGCTCGTCCTGCACATCGGCGATGTGGTCGTGGACGGCAGCCTCCGAGCTCGCGCCCGCCAGCTGCAGGAACGCATCCACACGGCAGAAACGAGAGGTGGCGGAACGTGAAGCTGCGTCCGGAGGAGATCACCTCCGTCCTCAAGGCTCAAATAGAGGGCTATCAGGCCGAGGTCGACATCGACGAGGTAGGCACCGTCCTGGAGGTAGGTGACGGCATCGCCCGCATCTACGGCCTGCGCAACGCCATGGCCATGGAGATGCTCGAGCTTCCGCACGGCGTCACCGGCCTGGTACTCAATCTGGAGGAAGACAACGTCGGCGCGGTGCTCCTAGGTGAGGACACGCTGATCAAAGAGGGCGACGTCGTGCGGCGCACGGGCAGGGTCCTCCAGGTACCGGTGGGCGACGCGCTCGTAGGCCGAGTCGTCAATCCACTTGGCGAGCCGCTCGACGGCAAGGGTCCCGTACAGGCCACGGCGTGGCGGCCGGTCGAGTTCAAGGCGCCTGGTGTAGTCGAGAGACAACCGGTCAAAGAGCCACTGCAGACCGGCATCAAGGCGATCGACTCCATCATCCCCATCGGGCGAGGTCAGCGCGAGCTGATCATCGGCGACCGGCAGACGGGCAAGACCAGCATCATCGTCGACACCATCATCAACCAGAAGGGGCAGGACGAGGTCTGCGTCTATGTGGCTGTCGGCCAGAAGGCGTCCACCGTGATGCAGGTGGTCCAGCGCCTGGAGCAACACGGCGCCATGGACTACACCATCGTGGTGGCGGCGACCGCCTCGTCGTCGGCACCCCTCAAGTACCTGGCGCCGTACTGCGGCGCCGCCATGGGCGAATACTTCCTCTACGGCGGTCGTCATGCCGTGTGCTTCTACGACGACCTCTCCAAGCACGCCGACGCCTACCGCCAGATGAGCCTCCTGTTGCGCCGGCCTCCCGGTCGCGAGGCCTTCCCGGGCGACGTCTTCTACCTGCACTCGCGCCTGCTGGAGCGCGCCTGTAAGCTCAGCGACGAGCTCGGCGGAGGCTCGCTCACGGCGCTGCCGGTCATCGAGACGCAAGCGGGCGACCTGTCGGCCTACATCCCGACCAATGTGATCTCCATCACCGACGGCCAGATCTTCCTGCAGAGCGACCTCTTCTACA
>CAYMTC010000033.1:1763-4588 GCA_964393265.1 uncultured Thermoleophilia bacterium | reverse complement strand
CTTCTACAGTGGTGTACGGCCCGCTATCAACGTCGGCATCAGCGTCAGCCGCGTCGGCGGCAACGCGCAGATCAAGGCTATGAAGCAGGTGGCCGGCGGTCTCAAGCTCAGCCTGGCGCAGTATCGCGAGCTTGAGGCGTTCGCTCAGTTCGGCACAGACCTCGACGAGGCGACGCAGAAGACGTTGGCTCGCGGCGAGCGGATCATCCAAGCGCTCAACCAGGGCCTCTTCGACCCCATGCCCGTGGAGGAGCAGGTGGCCGTCATCTTCGCCGGCATCAACGGCTATCTGGACGAGCTCGCCGTCGAGAAGGTCGCCGGCTTTCTCGATGGTCTGCGCCGGTTCCTGCGCACACAGCACCAGGAGACTCTGGCCGGTATAGGCAAGGCCAAGGAGCTGACGCCCGCGCTGCAAGAGGCGCTCGACAAAGCGATCGCCGCGTACCATCGTATGCACGTCGGCAGCGAGGTCGACGGTGCGCTCCATGCGGTCGCCACAGGGCAGTCGTCGCCCGACGCGAGTCCGGCGGCGGAGACCGACTGAAGAGTCTATGGCCACGCTGCAGGACATCCGTCGCCGCATCTCGTCGGCGCAGAACATCCGCAAGATCACCAAGGCCATGCAGATGGTGGCAGCTGCCAAGCTGCGTCGCGCGCAGCAGCGCATCGAATGCCTCCGGCCGTACGCCATCAGCATCGTGGACATGATGCAGGACCTGGCCATCTACGCTGAGGAGCGCAGCGGCTTCGCGCTGCTTCGTGAACACCCCGTCTGCGGCAAGGTCGGCCTTCTGGTCTTCACTGGCGACCGCGGTCTGGCCGGCGCCTTCAACGCCAACGTCATCCGGCGCACTGTGCAGGCCGAGGCCGAAGTGACACAGGGCGGGCGTGACGTCACGCTCATGGCTGTGGGCAAGAAGGGGATCGGCACGCTCGGGTTCCGTGGTCACCGACTGGAGCGCAGCTGGACGGGGCTCAGCGACAACCCCACGTACAACGACGCACAGCACATCGCGCGCTACGTCATGGATCTCTACGTCAACGAGGAGATCGACCAACTGCGCCTCATCTACAACCGCTTCCGCTCCCCGCTGGAGCAGACGATCAAGGACGAGGTGCGCTTGCCCATCACAGCAGAGGCATATTTGGGCGATACGCCAAGGGCGCCGGTGAGCTACCTCTACGAGCCGGACGCGGCCACTATCTTCGAGCGGCTGCTGCCCGCATATGTCGAGATCGCCGTCTACCGCGCCTTGCTCGAGAGCAGCGCCAGTGAGCAAGGCGCGCGCATGACGGCCATGCAGAACGCGAGCGAGAGCGCCGATGAGATGATCGACCACCTCACTCTGCAGCTGAACCGCGCCCGCCAGACGGCCATCACGCAAGAGATCCTCGAGGTCGTCAGCGGCGCGGACGCGCTGGGTTGAGTGTGAGAGGCAGAGACCGTGAGCCATGCTGGACATGAGCCACAAGAGCAAGCACGGCGCCGTGCGGCGCCAAAGAAGGAACTGAACGGCGCCGCACGGCGGCCCGTCACGACAAGGTGGAGCTAAGGGCATGAATGAAGGACGCGTGGTGCAGGTGATCGGCGCGGTGGTCGACGTCCGGTTCCCGGACGAGCTGCCGCCCATCTTCAACGCCCTCACTATCCCCATGGAGCGCGGCGACGGCCAGTCGTGGGACCTGGTGTGCGAGGTGCAGCAGCACCTCGGGGACGACAAGGTGCGGGCCGTCGCCATGGACTCCACCGACGGCCTCGCCCGCGGCACTCAGGTGTTCGACAGCGGCGCCCCGATGACCATGCCTGTGGGCAACAAGACGCTGGGCCGCCTCATCAACGTGCAAGGCGAGACGATCGACCAGCTCGAGCCGCTTGCGGATGTCGAGCGTTGGCCTATCCACCGCCCCGCTCCTGGCTTCGACAGCCTCGATCCCACCGACGAGGTGTTCGAGACCGGCATCAAGGTGGTTGACCTGCTGGCCCCCTACGTCAAGGGCGGCAAGATCGGCCTGTTCGGCGGCGCCGGTGTCGGTAAGACAGTGATCGTGCAGGAGCTCATCCACAACATCGCCACACAGCACGGCGGCCTCTCGGTGTTCTGTGGCGTGGGCGAGCGTACTCGCGAGGGCAACGACCTCTGGCTCGAGATGAAGCAGAGCGGCGTGATCGACAAGACGGCGCTCATCTACGGCCAGATGAACGAGCCACCGGGAGCTCGTCTGCGTGTCGGCCTGGCTGGCCTCACGGTCGCTGAGTACTTCCGTGAGGAGGGCGGCCAGGACGTGCTGCTCTTCATCGACAACATCTTCCGGTTCGTACAGGCGGGCTCGGAGGTCTCCGCGCTCCTCGGGCGCATGCCCAGCGCCGTCGGCTACCAGCCGACGTTGGCCAGCGAGATGGGCGAGCTGCAGGAGCGCATCACCTCCACCAAGCGGGGCTCGATCACCTCCGTGCAGGCCATCTACGTGCCGGCAGACGACCTCACCGACCCGGCGCCGGCCGCTACCTTCGCCCACCTTGACGCCACCACGGTGCTCAGCAGGGCCATCACCGAGAAGGGCATCTACCCGGCGGTGGACCCCCTGGACAGCAGTTCCCGCATCCTCTCCAAGGACGCGGTCGGCGAGGAGCACTACCGCGTCGCCACCCGGGTACAGGAGGTCCTGCAACGCTACAAGGACCTCCAGGACATCATCGCCATCCTCGGCATGGACGAGTTGAGCGACGAGGACAAGGTCACAGTGCAACGGGCGCGCAAGATCGAGCGGTTCCTGAGTCAGCCGTTCAACGTCGCCGAGCAGTTCACCGGACAGCCTGGCAAGTA
>CAYMTC010000033.1:0-1753 GCA_964393265.1 uncultured Thermoleophilia bacterium | reverse complement strand
CGCTCTTCCGATCTCGTGCCGTTGAGCGAGACCGTGCGCGGCTTCAAGGAGGTCGTCGAGGGCAAGCACGACGACCTACCCGAGCAGGCGTTCTTCATGGTGGGCGGCATCGACGACGCTATCGCCAAGGGTCGCGACGCCGCCCAACGGGCCGCAGTCCAGGCAGACACCACGGTCGAGGACTAGGCGCAGTATGGCAGCCGACTCACAGGCTCTGCTCGACCTGGAGGTCGTCACGCCCGACGGCGTGGTGTTCCAGGGGCCGGCGGAGTTGGTCGTGGTGCCTGGGGTGGAGGGCGAGTTGGGCATCATGGCTCGCCACGAGCCTCTGGTCACGCTGCTAGCCATCGGCGAGACGCGGGTGCGGAGCGCCGACGGTTCGGTGACTCATATCGCCACCGGAATGGGCTACGCGGAGGTCCTCTTCGACAAGCTGCGGGTGGTCTGCGATCACGCCGAGCTTGCCGGCCAGATCGACGTGGCGCGGGCGCAGGAGGCGTGCCGGCGCGCGGAAGAGCGGTTGCAGCTGCGCGACGACCCGGCGGCTCGCGCCGAGGTCGATTTCTACCGCGCCGAGCAAGCGCTGCGGCGGGCCGGCAACCGCATCAGCGTTGCCAGAAGGCGGGCCGGGGGCGGCCCCACACGCGAGTGAAGGGCCCTGCCAGCCGTCTGCGGACGGCTGCAGTGCGGGCGGGGCAAGACGGGGTCGGTCTGCTCTGTACACCGCCGCGCGGCAGGGGACCGGCATGCCGCGAGGTATACTGACGCGGTCTATGGACGGCTGTCAGCATCACGGCGGGCGCTTGGTCATCGAGGGCGGCTGTCGCCTTGCGGGCGAGGTCACGCTCTCCGGCGCCAAGAATTCCGCCCTCAAGCTCATGGCGGCGAGTCTGCTCGCCGACTCGCCTAGCTCTCTCCTGCGCGTGCCGCGCATCACCGATGTCGCGACCATGACGCAGATGCTGCGCGCGCTGGGGGCCACAGTCTCCGACGAAGGCGAGTGTCTGCGCATAGACCCCGGCCGCTCGCTCAACGATTGCGCGCCGTACGAGCTGGTAAGGACCATGCGGGCGAGCATCATCGTCATGGGCCCCATGGTCGCCCGCTTGGGGCGTGCCCGCATCGCTATGCCGGGCGGCTGCAACATCGGTCCCCGACGTATCGACTTCCACCTCAGGGGCCTGGAGCGGCTGGGCGCGCGCATCGACATAGACCACGGATTCATCCAGGTAGTCGCCGATGAGTTACGTGGCGCTCACGTCCCACTCGATTACCCCAGCGTGGGAGCCACGGAGAACCTCCTCATGGCGGCTACGGCGGCGCGCGGCGTGACGACTATCGAGAACGCCGCGCGAGAGCCCGAGATCGGCGACCTGGCCGCGTACCTCAGGGCCATGGGTGCGGTCATCGAGGGCGCTGGCACCAGTACCATCCGTGTGGAGGGTGGGCACCCGCTGCGCGGGGTGACGCACACCGTGATCGCCGATCGCATAGAGGCCGGCACCTACCTCATCGCGGGGGTCGCCTGCGGCGGTGAAGTCACCGTGCACGGGCTAGACCCGGCCTGTCTGGGGCTGTTCCTCACGAAGCTACGCGGCATGGGCGTGCTGGTAGAAGAGAGCCCCGCGACTATCCGTGCCCAGCGAGTGGCGCCCCTCATGCCCGTCGACGTCTCCACGCTGCCGTTCCCCGGCTTCCCCACCGACCTGCAGGCGCAGATGATGGTGCTGCTCTCGCTCGCCGAGGGCACCTC
>CAYMTC010000032.1:0-11901 GCA_964393265.1 uncultured Thermoleophilia bacterium | reverse complement strand
GCGATAATGAGCGGTGACTGGAGTTCAGACGTGTGCTCTTCCGATCTAGACAGGCCGAAACTGAACCCGTACCCGACGCCTCGACGGTGCAGTGAGGTGTACTTGCCGGTGAGGACGTTGTCGAGCGGCTGCGTGGTGAAGTGGAACACGCTGTAGCTGAGTAGCAGGACGACGAGGAGCCAGCCTGTGGAGGGGACTACCGCGGCGAGAAGGAGGGTCTGGACCGCGAGAAGTGCGGCGTAGATGGCCTCGAGGCGGGGACGGTGGCCCAGGTGCGCAGCCCACCACTGTCCGAAGAAGCCCACGGCGTAGACGAGTCCGGCGAGGATGCCGCCGCGCACCAGCCCGCTACCTGGGAACACATCGGCGCGCTGCGTGGCCAACGCTGGGAGGTAGGTGGCGACGCCGCGAAAGACGAAGCCCAAGGCCATGGTGATGGCGTATACCAAGGCAAGGGCAGGCAGATGTGTACGACCGAGCGAAACGTGGCTGCGGTGCTCATGGAACGTTGCGCTGAGGTTGGGGAGAGCGGGGAGAGCAAGGGTCCACAGGAGTATGACGACGGTCACGCCAGCGGCGACGGCGAAGGGAAACCGCCATGACGCTAGCGCGGCCAGGAATACGGTGAAGACCGGTGCAGCTGTAAGGCCGATGCTGCCCGCCATGCCATGGTGGGCGAGGAGACGAGGATCGTTCCCGCTGACGCGCGAGATGAGGGTCATGGCAGCGGCATGGTAGGGCGAGCCCGCTAGTCCCAGGAGGAGGATCCCCGCGGCCATACCGAGTCGGCCGGGGGCGATCGCTACCACTGCGGCGGCGATCGCCGCGAGAGCCAGGTAGGCACGTACCACCGTCAGTGGGTGCACCCTGTTCACGATGAAGCCGGTCGGGATAGAGCCGACCCCGTACAGAAGCGTGGCGGCTGTGTACACAGCTCCCAGCGTCGCGTAGTCGGCGGTGAACTGGTCGCGGAGGAGGAGCAGCACTGCCGGGTAGATACCCAAGAGCACGTGCAGCATCCCGTGGGCAGCGTAGAGTGGGTACAGCGAGCGCGTCGCCGGTGCAGCCGGCGAGGTCGCGGGCGTCAGATCCATGTAGGCAGCCACATGAGTCGGTAGAAGCGCTCTGGCGTGACGGGCATGTCGAGGATGATGGGCGCAAAGGCCACGGTGAGGCCAAGGACGACGCCGGCGAAGAGCCACGCGAGGAGACGCCAGGTGGCCGGCCCTCGCGGTCGTGAGGCGGACCACGCCAGCACGATGACGGCGGCTGCCACCGCTAGACTGGACACGGCGATGCCGAGTACAGGCGCCACCTGGGCGGGTAGGTGGTAGAAGACGGTGGCCAGGAAGTGGGCGATCTGCGACCAGAAGAGGCCGACCAGCGCTGCCGTACCCAGGAACAGCAGGACCAAAGAGGTGCGCGCGGCCGTGCTGTCCGGCTGATGGTCTGTAGTGTCCGCGCGGAGGCGCGGCAGGTCCGCGTCTGCACCGTTGACCGGGAGCACTCCGTTGCGCGGTGTCCAGACCCAGCGCTCGTCTGCCCCGGCGGCTTCGTCGGCCTCTGCTCGTTGGTGAGCGGTGGGCGGAGCGGCGGCCAGTGCCGCCGTCTTGGTCAGCGCCGTGGCCTGTGTATCGGTCGGGGCTTCGTGTGCGGCGCCCGCTGTCATCGACGCGGCGTGAGATGCGGGTGGGCGCCGCCGGCGCGGGCCGGCGTCCGGCTGGAGCGACTGCGGTGGTCGTCCGGCCAAGCTGGCCAGGGCCGTGGCAACCAGCACTGCCAGGAGGGGCGCCACCGGCATCATGTAGTACAGGAACGAGGTACGGCTGGTGGCGAACCAGGGGAAGTAGAGGAGCGCTACCAGCAGCGCCGGGATGGCGAGGGCGCGGCGCCGCTCGGCGAGGGCCATGACGGGCAGGACGAGCATGGCTGCGGAGGCTGTCCACCAGAGGACAGGATGTCCCATGGCGACGACGCCGTAGTAGTGGGCGGCATACTCCTTGAAGTGGTACCACACGGGACGCACGTCGATGATCCACGTAGGCGCCAGCGACGCGTAGGTGTGCTCTGCATCGAGGTTGAGGTTGAACGTGAGCATCTCGCGCTGGAGGTGCCACCAGTCGGCGAGGCCGTGCCCCGCGGCGAAGTAGGCGGCGTAACTGGCCACGTAGAGGCAAAGAGGGAGGACAATGAGAAGGCTGGACGCAAGGAGGACAGTGCGGACACGTTGGGCGGTGTGTGGCTGGCCGGCTATCTGGAGCGTCGCCGATGCGCCCCGCGGTCTTGGCAGCACGACAAGCAGTACAAGAGCGACGAGTATGGCCAAGCCGCCAGACCACTTGGTGCCTAGGGCCAGGCCAGCGCTGACCCCGGCGAGAGCTAACCAGAGTGCGCGCCGGCTGCTCTGGACAGCGCGCAAGGTCAAGTAGATCGTGAGCACGGTCCAGAGGGCGACGAAGATGTCGAGCGTGCCGATGCGCGACTGCGCGATGCCTAGGAGGTCGGCGGCCGCGAGTACCAACGCTAACAGCGACCACTCACGGCGGAGGCCAAGCCGTCGCGCGATGGGGTAGACGCAGGCCAGCAGTGCCAGCCCGGCCAGCGCCGGCACGAAGCGCCATCCGACCTCGGTGTCGCCGAATGCGAGCACGCCCAGAGCGATGGCCATCTTCCCGTAGTAGGGATGTGGCCAGGAGACCTCGTCCCCCGGCAAGTGGCGCGACGCAGTCTTGGGAGCCAGGCGGCCATCCAGCAGCGTGACGGCGTCTTTGGCGTAGTAGACCTCATCGAAGATGTAGCCCTTTGGGTGGTCGAGCCGGTAGAGCCGCACCGCTGCCGAAGCGGCGAGGATGAGGACCACGGCGGCCAGCACGAGCCAGCGTTGGCTTCTCACGTCTGGTCTCCTTGCCTTGGCCGCTCCATGGGGCAGAGTATAGTCGACCGTCTCCTCCGGCCACGTCGCCCAGGCGTGGCTGACGCAGGAGTCCGTCGGACGTGGTGCTGGTGGGGGACCCACGGCAACGGTGTGCCCGTTCGCTCAAGTGTGGCAGCGCGCGCCGCGGTGTGGTAGAAAACGCGAACCGCGGGTGACATGGGGAGTGTGTCCTGCGGCCATCGCGGGGGGAACACGACCGGCGATCCTCGTCGTGGTGTGGCGTGCGCGATTCCCGTGACGATGTCCGCGCGGGCCTTGTACGGCCAGTGGCCAGTTCGGCGCGCCGGTCAGTCAGCACACAGAGCGACAGGGAGAGGTACATGGCAGAAGGTAACGACGTGCGGATCATCAAGGACACGACAGCCAATCCTGGCGCCTTCGGACTCATGGCGTTCGGTATGACCACGGTGTTGCTCAACATCCACAACGCCGGTGGCTACGAGCTCAACTCGATGATCCTCGCCATGGGCATCTTCTACGGCGGTATGGCTCAGGTGTTCGCATCCTGGATGGAGTGGAAGAAGGGCAACACCTTCGCGACCGTCGCCTTCGGCTCGTTCGGCCTCTTCTGGCTTCTCCTCGTGGGGCTCATCGTGCTCCCCAAGCTCACCTTCATCGACGGCGGGGCCGACTTCGCCTCCTCAGAGACAGCGATGGGCTGGTTCTTCCTCTTGTGGGGCATCTTCACGTTCCTCATGTTCATCGGGACGCTACGCATCAACCGGTCGCTGCAGGTGGTCTTCCTCAGCCTGGCCATCCTGTTCTGGCTGCTGGCGCTGCGTGACTGGACTGGTAGTGCTGTCATCGGCAAGATCGCCGGCTGGGAGGGCATCTTCGTCGGCCTCTCGGCCATGTACGGCTCCATCGCGCAGATATGGAACGAGCTGTTCGGTCGGGTGGTACTACCGCTAGGCCCGGTCAAGAAGTAGGGCTGGTCAAGAGAGACGCGTCCTCACCCGGCCCTTCGCGGGTACGGGTGACGGTGGCGTAGTACAAGAGCAGTGCGCGGGGCGGCGCTCAGGAGGAGAGCGCCGCCCCGCGTATGTCTGTGTCCCAAGCGGCAGCCCCGGCCGGATGGGCGCCGTGCGCGCCCGGATGAGCACACCCGGCGCGTCTGGATAAGCACCAGGCGCTGCCGGATGACCGCTGCCCCGTGTCAGCCGCGGTGCACTCCCCGCACGGTGTCGCGCAGTTTGAGGTAGAGCCTTGGGTAGCGCCGGCGCATGGTGTCCTTGGTCCTCTCTGCGGCGGCCCGGCGACCGTCTTGGAGGCGCACAAGGGTGCGGTGGGGCAGGTGCGGGCTCAGCCAGAGCTTGTCGAGTGAGCGCTCGAGTGGGCGGCCCAGGGCGGCAGGGAGCTTCTCGGCGCCGCGGTAGAGGGCGAGGAACGTGCGGAAGTAGCGCTGGGCGAAGTAGAGCTGGTCACGGGGCAGAGATGGCTGGTCGACGAACTTGTCCTCGCGGTAGTCGTAGACAGGCGGCACCCAGCCTTGCGCCACGGCGGTATCGAAGAGCTCCGTGTCGGGGTACGGGTAGTAGATGGGCGCCAGGGCGTAGTCGCTCTTGATCTCGACGTTGAGCTTGATGGTGTCGAGGATGGTTGATTTGTCTTCGAACGGGAGGCCGACCATGTTGTACGCGACGGTCTTGATGCCTACCTCGCGGCAAGCGTCGAACGCGGTCTTGATCTGCTCGCGCTTCATCTTGCGGTTGAGCACGTCGTTGCGGATGTGGTCGTTGCCGCTCTCGACACCGAAGAACATCTGGTAGCAGCCGGCGTCGCGCAACATGCGGATGATCTGCGGCGTGACGTGATTAGCGCGGTAGTTGCAGATGAACGGGAGCCCGATCTCCTTCTTATAGGCGGTCGTGAACTTCTCGAGCCACTGGTCCTTCCACGGCAGGATGTCGTCCTTGAAGTTGATGTACTCCATCTCGGGGAACGTGGCCTTGAGCTTCTTGAGGTACTCGATGGAGTACTCGGGGCTGTGGAAGCGTGAGTAGCTGCGCTGGGTAGGGTAGATCTCGCGCATCTTCTTGTTGGAGCAGTAGCTGCAGCTGTAGGGGCAGCCACGCGACAGGATGCAGACGGCTGTCTTGATGCTCGTGCCGGCCAGCTTGTCGAAGTCGAAGACGGCGAAGTCGGGGAGCGGAAGGACGTCGATGTCCTCCAAGACGGGGCGGACGGCGTTGCGGTGGATAGTGCCGTCCGCCTCCTTGACCCAGATGCTCTCGACGTGGCGGTAGTCCTCACCACGGCTCATCTTCTCGATGAGCTCGAGCACCGCTACCTCGCCCTCGCCACGGCAGCACATGTCGATGCCCTCGGTCTGGATGACCTCCTCGGGCATCGTCGTCGGGTGGTAGCTGCCTGAGATGACAGGTGCGTCGGTGTGCTCCTTGAGCAGCCGCGCGAAGTGCTTCACCTGCGGATACTCGCGCGTCATGGTCACGAAGCCGATCAAGTCGGCCTCGTGGGTCAGCGCCTCACGGACGAAGTCGTTGTCTGAGGCGGGCGGCTCGGTGAGGTGGTAGAGCGCCACATCGTGGCCGTGCTCCTTGAGCGTGGCGGAGATGGAGGCAACTCCCTCCATGTACCAGCCGCCCTTCACGACGCCGATCTCTTGGTGCGTGTCGGCATCGATCTCGACCTTGTAGTCCGGGTAGATGAAGAGCAACTTCACGTCGGTGGACTCCCTGGTGCGGAACAGCGTAGTGGCGTGCTGCTCGCGTATGGGCGCCGGCGAGCAGCGAGGTCCTCGGCGCTGCAGGCATTCTACCGGATGCCCGACGCCGCCCGTGCGGATGTTCCGTCCGCGACGGCCTGTAGCATGTCCCTTGACACGAACATGTGTTCTGTCTACACTGCAAGCGAACACATGTTCGAGAAGGGAGGAGACCGGTGAGCGAGCTCACCCAGAGACAACAGCAGGTGCTGGACTTCGTGCGGGAGGCGACACGTCGGTCTGGGTACCCGCCCACTGTGCGCGAGATCTGTACCGAGCTGAACCTTTCGTCGCCTTCTACTGTGCATGCGCATCTCGCCAACCTAGAGAGGTTGGGCCTAGTGCGGCGCGATCCTACGAAGCCACGCGCGATCGAGCTGGTAGACGAGTTGCGGCCCCCACGGCCATTGCCCTTGGTGGGCAGGGTCGCAGCGGGTATGCCTATCCTTGCGGAGCAGAACGTCGAGGAGTACCTCGATGTGCCGTCCGTGCTCCGCAGGGGCGATGACGACTTCGTGCTCCGAGTGCGCGGCGACTCCATGGCAGATGCCGGCATCCTCAACGGTGACTACATCGTCGTGCACCAGCAGCGGGATGCACAGAACGGTGACATCGTCGTCGCGCTCGTTGCCGACGAGGCTACGACCAAGCGGTTCTTCAGCGAAGGCGACCGGGTCCGGTTGCAGCCTGCGAACGATCTGTACGAACCCCTCGTGCTGCCGGCCAATGACGTCTCTGTGGTGGGTAAGGTCGTGGGGGTACTGCGCAGGCTATGAGCACTGCAGCCGCTGTCCCCATCGTCAGTTCGTTGGCCGAGGCTGTCCGCCACGCGGCGGCCGCGGCGGGCACGGACGCCAGCTTCTGTCTGTGGTGCGGGTCTCCCAGAGTCACGCGTACTGTCACCGACGACTGGCCGCCGGTGATCAGGGTACAGTGTTCAGCCTGCGGCAGCGAGACCGAGTTCCCTCGCCTCACCTGTCGGCGGAGGGGGACGTGACTCCTGGCGGCCTCAACCAGTCAGTCGGGCGTCGCAGGTCGCGTGTGGTCGTCGCGGTCAGACTCTGTATCGTGTTGTCGGTCGCCTTGCTCGTCGTCTGGGCGGGTGTGCGTGTGGCCTACGCCGTGTCAGACGTAGTCATCGTGCGAGGTACGCCCTACGTGGTGAAGGCAGGCGACACGCTCTGGGCTATCGCCGGCGAGCAGTACGGGGTACAGCAGCATGACGTGCGCTGGGTGGTAGACATCATCCAGGAGGCCAACGGCTTGAGCGATGCGGGCTTGGTGCCGGGACAGCGACTGATCTTGCCGCCTGTGCAGTGAAAGTGTGTGACTACAGCCAGCCGCGGCGCCTGAAGAAGGCGTAGAGCGCGAGTGCCAAGGCTGCCATCACGGCCACGATGAGTGGGTACCCGAAGATCCAGTGTAGCTCGGGCATATGAACGAAGTTCATGCCGTAGAGGCTGGCAATGAAGGTGGGTACGGCGATGATGGCTGCCCACGAGCTCACCTTCATCATGACCACGTTCAGCTTGTTGGAGACTATGGACATGTGGCCTTCCAAGGCAGCAGCCAAGAGATCGCGACCTTCGTCCACCTCCTCGAACACGGTCACCACGTGGTCCCAAAGGTCCCTGAAGTAGTCGTCCAGATCGGTGCCGAACGGGTGCTCGTCGCGCCGTGAGAAGACGCTGAGTACGTCGCGCAAGGGTGCTACCACACGACGTAGGCTCACCAGGTCTCTGCGGGTGTCGTACGTGTCGCGCAGTGCGGTGCCGCCGAGCGCCGCCGCCGGTTCGCCCAAGAGCGCGTCCTCTAGCTCAGCGATGCGGTCGGCGAGGCGCTCGAGCACTGTGAAGTAAGTGTCTACCACGTCGTCGAGCAAGATATATGCTGCCCAGCCGCCGCCCAAGGGCACGTCGCTTGGCACCTGCTCCAAGCGCTCGAGGAAGTGCTGCAACTCGGGGGTGTCGGCGGCGCGCACAGTTATGGCATACCTTGGCGAGGCGAATATGTGGATCTCGTCCAACTGAAGACGGCCGGCGACAAGCCGGGCAGCATACGCTGTGGTGAAACGGCAGTCCCCGTACCTGTCGACTTTGGGTCGCTGACCGCGTTCTATGGCGTCCTCTACGGCGAGCTCGGGCAGACTGAACTCGTCCTTGAGGAGGGCCAATTCACCCGTGTCGGGTGCCAGTGCGTCGACCCACACGAAGACCTGGTCGTCGCGGATCAGCTCCGAGACGCTGGCAAACGGCACGTGCTGGCGAACTAGCGCGCGGTCGCGAAACACCTTCAACTCCAGGCTCATGGCGCCATGTTCGCCGGTGAGGCGGGGCTCCCTGCGCATGCGGTGAAGCGGACACGTGGCCCGCTTGGGGTATACTGCGCTGCGCCGGGACGTAGCGCAGCCTGGTAGCGCACCTGCTTTGGGAGCAGGGGGTCGGCGGTTCGAATCCGCCCGTCCCGACCAGGCCTCGTGAAGGCCGCCCATGGGGGGACTTCACGAGATCATCCCGGCAGCGAGCGGGAGTAGCTCAGATGGCTAGAGCATCAGCCTTCCAAGCTGAGGGTCGCGGGTTCGAGGCCCGTCTCCCGCTCCAGTCGTTCTCCCGACGGTAGCTGCCGCCGTGCGGCCGACAGCATCCTCTGCGCCCGTAGCTCAGCCGGATAGAGCAGGAGACTTCTAATCTTCAGGTCGCAGGTTCGAATCCTGCCGGGCGCGCCAGACTCACAGCAGAGGACGCACGCGGTGTCATCAGTCACCGTGGTGCGGAGTAGTGCGGGCAATCGCCATCGCGGTCAATCCGCCTCTGTCCGCTTGAATGTGGTGCTGGCCGACTCCCCTTCCTGGGGGATTATCGTCACATTGAGCAGGTCGTCACCGGGCATGCGGAACACCCACGTATCGGTCTCCTGCTCGGCGCGGTACTTGGCCTCGCCATCCGCGACAGCGGTCATGGTGCGCTCGACATCCCCGCTGGTGAACGTCACGTCATAGGCACCGTCTGCAGTACTCACGACATACAGTCGCAGCTCGGAGCCTCCTGTCGATACCCACGTTCCGGCGAAGCCCTGTTCAGTGTCGCTGCTCCCGCAGCCGACGAGCAGCACGGCCACGGCGGCGATGAGGGCGATAGCCAGTCTCTTCATGTGGGTCCCTTCCTCTCTGAGTGCCAGGCAGATCCGATCGCGGGGAGACTCGATGGCCGGGATACTACCAGCCTTGCTGCGGTCGCGGGAGTCGGTGGATGGCTGCGCCAGATGACCCAACGGTGAGGGAAGACGGGCGCCTCTGAACCACCGAGGCCGTACGAGATATTGTGGGGTATAGCAGGGTCATAGTAAGAACGCTGTGGCCTGGCCGAGCCGTTTGACAGGCTCGAGGACGCCTAAGTAAGTTATTGGCAAATGCTCAGTAGGCTGCTGAGCGAGAGGCTTCACTGAGGCCGCCATCCCCGAGCCCGTTGACCTTCGACGCGTGTCATGGCAACGGGCCGATAGGGTAGCTGTGGAAACGCAGCTGCCTCCCGTGGTTGGAAAGGGGACGGCCAGCGCGCTAGGGGTACGTAGTACAGGTGCGGTGGCCAGCCAGCCGCCCTTCTCGACCGGGATGCGGTCATGCCGTCATCAAGACGGGGTGGAGCAAGTCGGAAGGGAGCATGGAGATGGGTCTACTGAAGCAGCGCTTTGGGGCGGTCGTCCTCACAGCGGTCATCGCATTCGCGGTCCTCTTGGCCGCGGCAGGGTGCGGGTCCGGCGATGAGAGTGGCGATGCCGGCACGACGGGTTCGTCAGAGGAAGCCACTACGCAGCGGTACGACGGCGAGTCGCTCATGGTCTTCGCCGGAGCGGCCCTCCGTAAGCCCATGGACGAGATCGGGGCCGCGTTCCAGGACAAGTACGGCTGTACTGTCGAATATACGTATGCCGGCTCGGCCCAGAACCTGTCTCAGATAGAGCTCACCGGCGAAGGCGACATCTATGTGCCGGGCGACGAGTCGTACACCGACATCACGCTCGAGAAGGGGCTGAGCGAGGAAGCGCAGCCAGTGGTCCTGCACGTCCTGTCTATTGGCGTTCCCGAAGGTAATCCGGCAGACATCGCGTCGATCGAGGATCTCGGCAAGCCGGGTGTCAAGGTGGTCTTGCCAGACCCCGAGTCAGCATCGTCTGGGAAGCTCTCCATGAAGGTGCTCGAGAAGGCGGGGGTCTTGGAAGAGGTCAAGGCGAACGTGGTCGCCATGGCGCCCACCGAGCCTGAGATCGTCGTCTACCTCACGATGAAGCAGGGCGACGCCTCTCTCATCTGGGAGGACAACATCGCGACTGCGGAGGGCGTCGAGATCATCGATATCGCCGGGGACCTCGGGCACATCCAGACGATCCCTGTGGCGGTCTTGAAGAGCACCACGAACCATGAGCTCGCCCAGCTGTTCGCCGACTTCGTGGCCAGCGACGAGGCGCAGCCGTCTTGGGAGAAGTACGGCTACAGAGCTGCCGAATAGCACATGACGTTCATGAGTACCGAGACTGACATGGCGGGCGCTGCGGTCGATCAGACCGCGGCGCCCGCCCTGCGTCACACACGAACAAGGAACGGTGTCTTCACCGCTGGCCTAGCGCTGTCGATCGCTGTGCTGGCGGGCTTCATCCTGCTCTGCATCTACTTGGTCCTAGCACGGGGTCTGCCGAACCTGTGGACCAGCCTCACATCGCCAGAGATCCGCTTCGCGATCAGGCTCAGCTTGCTTACCTCCTTGGCCTCGACCGCGTTGTGCGTCGTCATCGGCGTGCCTGTGGCCTACGGGATGTCGCGGCTGCACGTGTGGGGCAAAGGCATCGTGACGGCGGTGCTCGACATACCTTTGGCCCTGCCGCCCATCGTCGCCGGCGTGTCGCTGCTGCTACTCTTCGGCACGACGTCGTTCGGCGACTGGCTGGCCAGTGTAGGGCTCAAGTTCGTCTTCACGGTCCAAGGCATCGTTCTGGCGCAGTTCTTCGTCAACATCCCCTACATGCTCCGCGTCATGCGGGGCGCGTTCGATGATGTCGACCCTCGTCTGGAATTCGTGGCGCGCACTCTGGGGTGCTCCCGTGGTCAGTCATTCGTCCGGGTCACGCTGCCGTTGGCTAAGAACGGACTCATCGCGGCCGCGATCATCACGTGGGCTCGTGCCCTGGGTGAGTTCGGAGCGGCGCTCATGCTCGCCGGGGCGACACGGCTCAAGACCGAGACGCTGCCCGTGTCGCTCTACCTGAACATGGGGTGTGGCGACCTCGCGCTGGCGCTGGCAGCGGCGTCCATCCTGATCCTGATCTCGCTGTCATCGTTGTTCGTGTTCGAAGCACTTGGGGGCTCTCCCATGGTGCTCTCGCGGACCAAAGGCGGTCAGCGATGATAGAGCTGCGACACGTCGAGAAGCGACTCGGGACCTTCCACCTGCGGGATATCGATCTGACCGTCCAGAACGGCGAGTACTTCATCCTTCTTGGTGCTACCGGGACGGGCAAGACGGTCCTGCTCGAGACCATCGCAGGCATGCACCGTCTGGATCGCGGTGAGGTCTGGTTCAACGGTGAGGACCTCACACCGTTGCCGCCCGAACAGCGTGGCGTCGGCTTTGTGTACCAGGACTACGCACTGTTCCCTCATCTCACCTTGGAGCAGAACATCGCGTTCGGCCTACGGCTGCGGGAGAAGGACAAGAAGAAGCGTCGAGAGCGGGTCCACGAGATCGCCACTCTCTTCGGGATAGACCACCTGCTGGACCGTCGGCCGGCTACGCTGAGCGGCGGCGAGCAGCAGCGTGCAGCCATTGCTCGCGCACTCATCGTGAAGCCGCGGATCTTGTTGCTCGATGAGCCGCTCTCCGCGCTCGATCCGCGGAGCAAGGAGAGCTTCCGGCGCGAGTTGCGGCGGGCACACAGGCTGCTCAAGCCGACGGTCATCCATGTCACCCACGACTTCACGATCGCCTTCGGCCTTGCCGATCGCATAGGTGTCATGCATGACGGCACGATCGTGCAGGTCGGCACTCCTGCGGAGGTCTTCCGACACCCAGTGTCACGGACCATGGCCGAGTTCGTGGGCATGGAGAACATCTTCCCCGGCAGGGTGCAGGGTGACGAAGTCGTGATCGGCGAGGGCATTGCCATCAATGCCCTGTTGGATGGGCGTTTCGGCGATGTCACTGCAGCAGTGCGGCCGGAGGACGTTCTCCTGTCGCGCGAGCGCCTCGAC
>CAYMTC010000031.1:8354-11920 GCA_964393265.1 uncultured Thermoleophilia bacterium | reverse complement strand
GATAATGAGCGGTGACTGGAGTTCAGACGTGTGCTCTTCCGATCTACGCGCTTGCCAGCAACCCCTGACGTACCGTGGCTGTCGGAGATGCCATCAGCTGACCATCCCGCCCCGGGCGCGGCGAGTCGTGAGGTCGCGTCCGCACTGAGCGAGAGTCCGCCCACCATGGCGAGCCCCGCTCATGTCGAGCCAGTGGACCAGCTGGCGGCAGAGGGAGCCGAGCAGCCGGCGGCAGAGGCGGCTCAGCAGCCGGCGGCAGAAGGAGCCGAGCAGCCGGCGGCAGAGGGAGCCGAGCAGCCGGCGTCTCTGGGCTTTGGCGACAGCGAGAAGACCGCTGATGTGGGCACGACGCAGGCCGCCGTGAGCGAGGTCGCGGCCGCGCCGCCGCACGCGGCTCCTGCCGATGCCGAACTAGAGGCCGAGGCGGCCGCCAGTGACCTACCGCCTAGCGAGACGCCTCGCCTCGTGCCACTCTGTGAGGTCATCAGCACCACCAACGAACAGCAGATCGACCTCAACGATCCCGAGGTACGCCGCATGTTGCGCGACCTGCTCGATCAGGACATCGACGCCGCGCAGCAGTACAAGCGAGTGGGGCAGGATGTGGATGCCGTGCTGCAGCTCACCGAGGCGCAGCACATCTGCAAGGCCCTCGGCATGAAGAGCCACGAGCGCCTCATTGAACGCATGATCGCCGAGCTGCGCCCTTAGCCAGGGTCGGCATCCGACCACGTATCGACGAGCAGCAAGCCGGACAACCCGTGACGGCCGCGCGGCCCGCGTACTAGCGCCGTGCAGCACGCCGGGCACTGCGTGAAGTCCGCGCGGCCCGCGCCCACGCCGCCCCGTTCAGGCCGTCCAGAGCAGCTAGTTGGTGAGGCTTTGCAGCGGCGCCGGGATGCGCCCACCGCGGGCCACGAACGCCTCGCTGCCGGCACGGCTAACGGGCATCACCGGCGCCTCACCGAACAGACCCCCCAGAGACACCCAATCGCCCACACCCTTGCCAGCGGCTGGGATGAGGCGTGCGCCGGTCGTCTTGCCGTTGATCATGCCGATGGCCATGACGTCGGCGATAGTGCCTGCCAGCGCCGCCTGCGAGATGTCGCCGGGCACGACGATCATGTCGAGGCCGAGTGAGCAGACCGCCGTCATGGCCTCGAGCTTCTCGATGCTGAGCACACCCTCAGCAGCTGCCTGCGCCATGGCGGCGTCCTCGCTGACCGGGATGAAGGCTCCTGAGAGCCCTCCCGTAGAGCTCGTGGCCATCGTGCCGCCTTTCTTGACGGCGTCATTCAGCAGCGCGAGGGCAGCTGTGGACCCAGGAGCGCCGGCACGCTCCAGACCCATGCTCTCGAGGATCTCGGCGATCGAGTCACCGACCACCGGCGTGGGAGCGAGCGACAGGTCGATGATGCCCATTTGGGCATCGAGTAGCCGCGATGCCTCCTGGGCCACCAGCTCACCGACGCGCGTGATCTTGAACGCCGTGCGCTTGATGAGGTCGGCCAGCTCCGTGAACGACACGTCGGGGTGTTCAGCGACCACAGTGCGCACCACGCCTGGCCCCGAGATGGCGACGTTCACGCTGACCTCGGGCTCACCGCTGCCGTGCATGGCCCCTGCCATGAACGGGTTGTCCTCGGGGGCGTTGCAGAAGGTCACGATCTTGGCACACCCGATGCTGTCGTGGTCTGCGGTGAGTCGGGCTACCTCGAGCAGCACGCCAGCCATGCGCGTGACCGCGTCCATGTTGATGCCGGCCCTCGTCGACGCGACGTTCACAGAGGAGCACACCGCCCGGGTGCCGCTGATGGCGTGAGGAATTGCCTCCAGCAGCGCGGAGTCGGCGCGGGTGAAGCCCTTCTGCACCAGCGCCGAGAAGCCTCCGACGAAGTCGCTGCCCACCGCTTGCGCCGCATCGTCGAGGGTGTGGGCAAGCTTCACGAAGTCCTCGGGGTCCTGACTGCCCAGCACGCACGCCACAGGTGTCACCGAGATGCGCCGGTTCACGATGGGCACTCCATACTTGGCCTCGAGCGAGCGCGCGACAGGCACGAGGTCACGGGCACAGCGCACGATCTTCTCGTAGACGCGCCGACACACCTCGTCGACCTGTGGTGACGCACAGTCGACGAGCGAGATGCCCATGGTGATGGCTCGCACGTCCAGGTTCTCGGTCTGGATCATGCGTACTGTCTCGAGGATCTCCTCGGATGTGACGAACACCATGCGGGACTCCTAGGTGGACGCGCGAGCGCAGCGGGCGCGCCGCGTCGTCAGATGCGGTGCATGAACTTGAAGATGTTCTCGTGCTGCACGTGGATCTGCAGACCGGTCTGCTCGCCGGTGCACTTCAGGGCGGCCTGCAGGTCTGCGAGCGTGGTCTCGGTCTCATCGAACGACACGAACATGATCATTGTGAACATGCCGTTGGCCACAGTCTGGCTCACGTCATCGACGTTAGCGTTCTGCTGAGCGATGGCGGTGGCCACCGCTGCCAGGAGACCGTGGTCGTCTGCCCCCAGGGCAGTGACGATGACCGATGTGCGCATGGCGAACGACCTGACACGAGTGATCCGACGAGACGGGGCGTCAGTATACTAGACTCATCGCCGATGAAGACGTCGCCTCCCTTGAGCTCACGACCGCCCAGACACGGACCGTCTCCCGAAGCAGGGTCGCAGGCAGCCGCCCCCGCGGCGGATCCGTGCGTGCCTGCCCTGGTCGGCGAGGCTCTACGCGGCGTCGTCGCCGGCGCCACGGCGTGCGACCATGCCGCCACCCGCTTCATCGCCGAAGCACTGCCGCACCCGCCGCTGGTCACCTCGCTGCTGGGCACTCTGTCGCGCAGCGCCGACTACGGGTGCCTCTGGTTCGGTCTGGCCGCCATACCTTGGCTACTGCGACGACCAAGAGGCGCCGCCCGCTTCTTCTACGTCTCGGCCGGCGTCCTCGGCGCCGAGATGCTCACCTACGCCGTGAAGCGGCGGGTGCGCCGTCCGCGACCACCACAGCGCGAGGGTGCCGCTGACGGGCTGGTGCCCCTGCCGCCCAGCCACTCGTTCCCCTCCTCTCACGCCAGCATGGCCGTGCTGGCCGTGGCGACCATGAGCCGTTTGTACCCGCGTCTGCGCGGGCCCGTGGTCGTCTTGGCGGCCACCCTCACGGCCAGCCGCGTGTACCTGCGGGTACACTACCTCGGCGATGTGGTCGCCGGCCTGCTGCTGGGTAGGGTGCTCGCCGCCGTGTTCGCCCGCACCGTGCGAGCGCCTCGGTGAGCGCCTTCGGCCGTCCGTCGTACGGAGCGTCCTTTGCAGGAGCCGCCTCATGAAGCTCGGGATAGTCGGCCTGCCTAACGTGGGCAAGACGACGCTGTTCAACGCACTGACTCACGCGCACGCCGCGGCGACGACCTACGCGTTCACGTCGAGTGACGCCAACCTGGGCGTGGTCGCCGTGCCCGACCCGAGGCTGCAGCGCCTCCATGAACGCCTGCAGACACCACGCGCCGTCCCCACCCCCGCCTGGGTCTCCTACGTCCCCCAGGCCCAGATCCTGGGGAA
>CAYMTC010000031.1:0-8344 GCA_964393265.1 uncultured Thermoleophilia bacterium | reverse complement strand
GGCTTGGGCAACGCTTTCCTCGCCGCCATACGTGGCGTGGACGCCGTCGTCCATATCGTGCGGGCGTTCGACGATCCCGATGTCGCACACGTCACCGACCACATCGACCCACTCGCCGACGTCGAACTTGTGGAGACCGAGCTCGTCCTCTCAGACTTCGACATCGTCGAACGGCGCGCCGCCAAGACCGCCAAAGCCGCGCGCTCTGGCGACCAGGCGGCGCGCAAGGAGATGGCCGTGCTCGAGCCGCTGCTCGAGACACTGCGGGCGGGCACCGCCTCGCGTTTCCAGGCCCGCGACACCCAAGATGTCGCCCTGTACCGCGAGCTCGGGCTGGTGACCGAACGGCCGGTGCTGTTCCTGCTCAACGTCGATGAAGAGGCCGCCACGGCAGACCCCTTGACCACCTACAGCGAGTTCGTCCGCTGGGCACGTGACCGCGGCGACGATGTGGTCGCCGTGCCGGCACGCCTGGAGGCCGAGCTCGGTGAGCTGGAGCCGGCCGACGCCGAGGAGTTCCGCCGCGAGCTCGGCGTGCCCGCCGGAAGCATCCAGACGCTCGTGCGAGCATCCTATGAAGTGCTCGGCTACATCACCTTCTTCACGGGCGACCTCAGATCCAGCGAGACCCGTGCCTGGCAACTGGCGCGCGGCTCGACCGCCAAGGAGGCGGCCGGACGCATCCACTCGGACATCCAGCGCGGCTTCGTGCGCGCGGAGGTCGTGTCGATCGACGACCTGCTCACAGACGGCTCCTTCCACGCCGCCAAAGAAGCCGGCCACCTGCGCATCGAGGGCAAGGAGTACATCGTTCAAGACGGCGACGTGATGAACTTCCGTCACACCGCCTAAGCGCCCGTGGACCAGCCGCACGCGGCAGGGCGGGTGCTCTAGCCGCCGCCCACACCCGCCTGCCCGGTCATCCGCTGCCGCAGCGGGATATACACGCCGAGCCCCATGCCGATGGGCACCACACCGCCGATGACCAGAGCCAGTATGCTGAGACGGGAGATGTGCGTTCGGCTGGCCTGAGCCTCGGCGATGGTGCGCGCCGCTAGCGTCTGCACGCGCTCGGCGGCGGGCCGCAGGCCGCCCCCCACGAGCGGAAGAGAGGCGATAGCGCCCAGGCTGTCACCCGCCTCCTGGAGAGACTGCCCGGCGACACCCATGGTGTCACTCAGGCTCTGAAGAGCACGCACCTCGATGAAGCTGACCACACCGAGCACCACCCACAGCACGATCCAGCAGGTGATCCCTAGGTCCAGCAGCCGTACAGTGCTAAGCCGGGACATGACACACCTCACAGCACGACTCGATCCGTGAAGTCGCCGCGCGAGAGGACTGAGCGCCAGCGGGACACACGACGGATCTCAACGACCGCGACATGCGCACGGCCTCGCGCGGCGGCAGCACTCCGTATGCTCTCACACCTCTCGGCGTGCCGACAGGCCGAGCCGCGCGCATGGCGGTGGCACCAGTAGCTAGGAGACGCCGACGCTGGCGTCACCTGGGCCTTCCACCGGCGGCGACCCGTCGCCGTCGAGGTCAAGCTGCATGCGGAAGGTGGAGTCGAACCCCAGCAGACCGCGGAACGGCCAGAGCTGCTCGTGGCGGACGACGACGAACCCCAGATGACGGTAGAAAGACAGAGCACGCTCGTTCCGGTCTATGCAGTAGAGCAGGACGAAGCGCTTGCCGCGTCGCCTGGCCTCTGCCGTCACGTGACGGAGCAGGACGCCGCCGACGCCCGTCCCCTGTCGGCGCGGGTGCGCCGCCAGCATCTCCACGTACAGCGTGTCATGCGGCACGCGCACCGCATGAAAGACCAGCAGGAACAGGCGCGCCCGTAGGGCGGCCCGCAGACCGAGTCGGCGACGGAGAAGCCCCCAGGGAGACAGAGCGGGCCGCTCCTGGTCAGAGTCCTTCACGATGACCACTCCGGCGAGGCCCTCGTCGTCCGCCGCGACCCAGACGGATGGCGGCATCGTGACGAGTGTGAGGTCGCGCATGAGCGCTCGCCCCTTCTCCTCGAGCACGGCGGGCGACGGGACCGCCGCGAGCATGGCCGCGAGCTTGTCGGGAAACGCGGCTACGAGAAGCTCCCCCACGTCTTGACGATCATCCTCGCAGAGAGGTCGGACGGAGACGCTCGACACGGCTCTTCGATCGGCGGAGTCGCCATGTCGTCCTTCAGAGCTCATGGCCTCAGCGTCTCCATCGGCACCCCGACTTGTTCGGCGACGAAGCGGCACGTCACGTCTCTGGCCGATTCGTACGAGGTCGCCGAGTAGCCGACCACAAGCCGGAACCCCAACCCGTCGAACAGATTGACGAGTCTGTGGGCGATCTCGTGCGCCGGCGCCACCGGGCGGAAGACGTCGTCGGCCGCCCCCTCGTCGATGACGCGTTCGATGAACGATCGCCAACGCTCGGAGAGGACAGAACAGTGCTCCAGCAGCTGCGGGTCATGCCGTGCCAGACCATACATCTCGAGCCAGAGCCGGTACTCGTCCCGCGGTACCCCCTCCTTGGGGACCGCCATCTCGACCAGGGCGCGCAATCGCTGCATGTGGTCGGTCTCGGACGTCAGGATACGTCGCTCCCATATCTCCTGACGCTGCGAGGCCCAGGTAAGCGCCGCCAGGAGCACCTGGTCCTTGCTCTTGAAGTAGTAGTGGATGATGGCTGGTGACACGCCGGCCACCTCCGCGATGTCGGCCACCCGTGTGGCCGCCAGTCCACGCTCCCCCAGAACGCGACAGGCAGCCGCAGTGATCTTCTCCCTGGTGCGCGAGCCGGCGGGTCGCGGCGCGGCAGACAGAGTCGGACGCTGCATGGCGGTGTCACCCGCGCCGCGAGCCAGCGGACTCTCGACGTACATGCGCTGCACCAGGTCTGCGTCGCGCCCGCCGCGCGCCTGAGCGGCTACCACGACACGCTTGAGACGCGAGGCGGAGCGCGGCGTGATCGCCAGCTCCTCCGCCAAGCGTCTCACGCTCACGGAGCCGCCGCTGCCGACGATGAGCCACACCGCACGGAACCACACGACAAGCCTCAGCTTAGAACCCTCGAGCAGAGTCCCCTTGGTGGGGTGTACGTGGGTGCCGCAGTGGTCGCACGCGAACGCTCGACGGCCGCGGACAGGGTGGAAGCGCCGGACCTCACCGCACTTCACGCACACACTGCCCGTGCCGTCTGCCGAATACAGCTGGCACCACAGCCACTGCAGGAGCTCTGACTCACCGGGGTCACGACCAGCCATGGCTACTTGCCGACCTTGCGATTCACTTGCTCAAAGTGCCTCGATACGAAGTCTACTTGTCGATAAGACAGCTTGGAAATGCCGTGCTGATGCCTATACTACCTGCATGTGACTGGCCAATCAGGATTCCTGACGCGACGCCCGCCGACACCAGCCCCGGGCGGTCGTGAGCGATCAAGGAGGCATCGGATGTACAGAGCTGCGCTGCAAGTCTGGGACGACGACGCGTGCCGTCGCGTCCACGAGGCCACCCTTCGCGTACTTGCAGAGGTCGGCGTCGACGTACGCTATCCGGACGGCGTGCAGCGCTTCAAGGAGTTGGGCGCACGCGTGGATGGCATCCGTGTCCGTCTCGACCCGGACCTCGTGGAGTCCGCGCTGGCCGCCGCGCCCCGCACATGGCCACTGCGCTCCCGTGGCCGCGATGAGGTGCTTGAACTCGCCGACGGCCCATCATACTTCGGTACCGGCTCTGACTGCCTCTACACCCGTGATCTCACCACCGACGAGCGGCGGCGTGTGCGCCTAGCAGACATCGAGTCCATGGCCGCACTCTGCGAGAGACTCCCCAACATCGACTTCGTCATGTCCATGGGCCTTCCCGAGGACGCGCCCCATGCCGTCGATGACCTGGCACCGGTCGCCGCCATGCTGGCCGGTACCCGCAAGCCCCTCATCGTCGCCCCGCGCGGCGGCGAGGTGCTCGATGCCATGCTCGAGATGGCTGACGCCTGCGGCGAGGCGCAGAGCTTCGCGATCTACGCCATGCCTTCGCCCCCGCTCATGCACGACGGCGACGCCCTGTCCAAGTTGATCCGCTGTGCGGATCTGCAGATCCCGCTCATCTATACACCGGCACCCAACCAGGGCAGCACGGCGCCGCGCTCGGTCACTGGCGCCACCGTGGTGGCTAACGCCGAGGTCCTCAGCGGGCTGGTGTTGCACCAGCACGTCAGGCAGGGCGCGCCGTTCGTCTACGGCGTCGGCGCCGGCGCCATGGACATGACCACGGCGATCGACGCTTACGCGGTGCCAGAAGCCTTCCTGGCACAGCAGGTCGGCTGCGACCTCAGCCGGTTCTACGGCTTGCCCAGCTTCAACTACGCAGCCTGCGCCGACTCCAAGTGCCCGGACGGACAGTGGGCGGCAGAAGCAGCCCTGACAGCTCTGGCTGGTGCTCTCTCGCAATCCACGTTGCTGCACGACGTGGGTTACCTGGAGACGGGCCTACAGAGCTCGCATGAGTCCATCGTGTTCGGCGATGAGCTGGTCGCCTGGTCGCGGGCCTTCATGCGTGAGGTGGCAGTGGATGACGAGGCTTTGGCGGTCGCGGAGATCGCCGCCGCCGGACCCGGTGGCAATCACCTGGCCAGCAAGTACACCCGCCGCCACCTGCGTGAGTACTACCACACCACGTTGCTCGACCATGCAGTCCATGACCGCTGGTCGGCGGCTGGCAGCACCACCCTCACGGAGCGGCTGCGCGAGCGCACCAGGCAGCTGGTCGAAGCACCGCGCCTCTTCGAACTCGAGGATGCCGCCCATACCGCGCTGGATCGAATCCTGAGCGACGTGGCCAGGAGCCGCACAGCATGAGGCATCCGGCGGTCCTCACGGTCCTGGACGACGACGCGTTCGCGCGGCTGCACTCGGGCAGCCTGGACATCCTCGCACGCGTCGGTGTCGAGATGCGGCATGACGAGGCCAGGCGGCTCTGCCTGGAGGCGGGAGCGACCGCCGATGGGTCCACGGTCCGGCTGCCCGCACACCTGGTCGAGCAGGCGCTGATCACCGCGCCGCGCTCTTGGCTCCTGCGGCAGCGCGCTGACAGGCGCCCGGCTCTGGAGCTGACGCCGGGCGCCAGCTGGTTCGGCACCGGGCCCGACTGTCCCTACGTCCTGGATCTCGAGACCGGCCACCGCCGCCGCGGCCAGCTGTCCGACGTCGTCATGTACGCGGACCTGGCCGAGAAGCTGCCGAGCATCGACTTCGTGATGTCCATGGCCCTGCCTGAGGATGTCGACACGGACTCCGTGGACATCCTCCAGTTCGCCGCCATGCTCGAGGCCACCAGCAAGCCCCTCGTGGCGTCGAGCCCGTTCGGCGGGCAGCGCCTGCGCCTCATGCACAAGATGGCCGCGATCTGTGGCGAGGCAGCCAGCTTCGCCTGCCTGGCCATGTCTTCGCCGCCGCTCATGTACGACGAGACCGCACTCGACAAGACGTTGACCTGCGCCGAGCTGCGCATCCCGCTCGTCATGGCTCCCTCGCCATCGGCCGGTACCACAGCACCGGCCTCCCTGAGCGCGATCCTGCTGGTCGCCAACGCCGAGATACTCGCTGGCCTCGTGGTCCACCAGCTCGCTGCCCCGGGCGCACCCTTCGTGTATGGAGCCGGCTGCGGGGTGACCAACATGCGCACCTCCGTCGAGGCGTACATGCAACCCGGCGTGCTGCTGGGCAACCACATCGCTTGTGAGCTGGCCGCACGCTACGACCTGCCTAGCTGGTCCTACGGGGGCACCTCAGACAGCAAGCTCTTCGACGGCCAGCTCGGGGCCGAGTACGCAGCCGCGAGTATCCTCGGCCTCTTGTCCCGGGCTACCCTCCTACACGATGTCGGCTACCTCGAGAGCGGCATGCAGAGCTCGGCCGAGGCGCTCGTGCTGGGCGACGATCTCAACGGGTACGCCCGTGCCTTTGCCGATGGGCTCGATCTGGACGACACCGACGCCGCTCAGGACGAGATCATCGCCGCCGGGCCTGGCGGCTCGCACCTAGCTAGCCGGTTCACACGACGGAACTACCGTCGGTTCTGGCAGTCGGCACTCCTCGACCAAGCTCGGCACGACCGCTGGGCGGCCGAGGGCGCCACGTCTCTGGAAGACCGCACGCGGACGCGCACCAGGGATCTCGTCTCTGCGCCGCGCGCCTTCACTCTCGACGACGCCACCCGCGCGGAGCTGCGGCGCGCCACCGCCGCCGCCTGCGCCGCATCGCACCCCTGACAAGGAGGCGAGCAAACACGACCTAGCACGCAGGCCCAGCCATCTGTAGACCAACAAGGGGGAATCACGTGAGATCCAGGCCGAAGAGGCTACTCCTCTCTCTCGGGGCGCTCGCTCTGACCGTCGCGGGAGCAGCATCGGCGCTCGGCCTCGCCGCCACCGGCGCGGCCGCCGAATCCAGCTCCCCGTCCAGCGACACGGTGGTCATGCGTGTGGGCTGGCTCGAGGACCCTGACAGCTTGAACCCGTTCCTAGGCATCATGGGCACGTCGTTCGAGCTATGGCACCTGAACTACGATTACCTCGTAGGCTTCGACGCGGCCACGCTCAAGCCGACGCCGGAGCTCGCCACGGAGTGGTCGGTCTCTGACGACGGGAAGACGTGGACCTTCACGCTTCGCGAAGGCGTCACCTGGCACGACGGTCGACCCTTCACCGCCGACGACGTGGCCTTCACGTACAACTACATCGCCGAGAACCAGTTCCCCAACGTGGCCGTCTACACCGACCGCATCGTCAGCGCGAGGGCCACCGACGATCTCACGGTCCAGGTGGAGTGCTCCACTCCCAAGGCCAACATCCTCGCCATGCCAGTGGTGATACTGCCGGAGCACATCTGGTCGGACCTCGACCCCAAGGAAGTGGCCAGAGAGTACGCGAACGACCCACCGGTCATAGGCACAGGCCCGTTCCAGATCGTCGAGTGGAAGCGCAAGGGCTACGTCCGCCTGGTCGCCAACAAGGACTACTGGGGCGGTGCCCCCAAGATCGACGAGCTCCTGTTCGTCACCTACACCAACGCCGATACCATGGTCAGCGATCTGCTCGCCGGGACCATCGCCGGCGGCATCAACATCCCCGCTGCACAGTTCAAGAAGCTCGAATCCGCTGAGGGCATCACCGCCAACCAGGGCACCTCGTGGAAGTTCACCGAGATGGGCATGAACTGCTACGACAGCCCGGACAGCAAGGGAAACCCGGTGCTGCTCGACCAGCGCTTCCGGGAGGCTCTCAACTGGGCGGTCGACCGCGACGAGGTCGTCAAGACAGCGTTCAACGGCTACGCGACGCCCGGCTCCACCATCATCATCCCCAACTCGCGCTTCCACTGGGAGCCGAGCGCCGACCAGCGCTTCTCTTATGACCCCGAGCGCGCCAACGCTCTGCTCGACGAGATGGGCTGCGTCGATGTGGACGGCGACGGCCTCCGCGAGGACCCGCAGGGTGAGCCGCTGGAGCTGCGCCTGCAGGTGCCGACCGACTACCCGCAGAACCAACGCACCGCCAAGCTCGCCGTGGGTTGGTTCGCCGAAGTCGGCATCAAGGTCGACCTCAGCATGGTCGACGCCGGCGTGCTCATCGACGCGCAGTACAACTACGAAGGCGACGTCTACGCGCCCGACTACGACCTCTACATCTGGTACTGGACAGGCGACCCCGACCCGAACTTCATGCTGAGCATCTACACGCCGCAGCAGATCGAGGGTTGGAACGACTGCCTCTGGACCGATGACGAGTACACGCGGCTCCAGGAGGAGCAGATCACCGAGCTCGACGAGCCCACGCGCCTCGAGACCGCCCAGAGGATGCAGCAGATCTTCTACGAGCAGTGCCCCTACATCATCTGGGCGTACCCGACGATGCTCGAGGCCTACAACACCCAGAAGTGGGAGGGCTGGGTGAAGTCGCCCGCCGACGGCGGCTCCGTGCTGTACTTCTACAGCAACGTCGACACCTACAAGTCGGTCCGCCCGATCGCTCAGGCAGCAGAGGCGGGCGGGCTGTCCGGTGGAGCTCTCGCCGGCATCGTCATCGCCGTGGTGGTCGTCTTGGGCGGTGTCATTGGGTCCGTCGTCCTGCGACGTCGTCGGGCGGGTCGCGCGGAGGAGTCGTGAACCCACGCGTCTGATGGACTGACCAGAGCGCGGACGGGGCGCACCCCGGCACGCCCGCGATAGGGTGCGTCTCGTCCGCGCTCTGGTCCCGTCGGCACGGCGGCGGGCGGGTGAGGCCCCTGTCTCACCCGCCCGCCCTGCGGTTCCCCGGAACGTCGTGTCGTGCGCCTCACGGCACA
>CAYMTC010000030.1:5404-12160 GCA_964393265.1 uncultured Thermoleophilia bacterium | reverse complement strand
GATAATGAGCGGTGACTGGAGTTCAGACGTGTGCTCTTCCGATCTACGCTGATCGTGTCGCCCAGCCGGAAGCGCCGGCCGCCGGAGCCGCCGACCAGTGCCGCCCCCGTCGGTGACTCGTAGAAACGCTCATCGGCAAGCCGCCGCGCGGGCAAGAAGCCCTGGAAGCTACCGCCGAAGTGGACGAACAGACCGCCACCCACCAAGCCGATCACCTCACCCTCGAAGACGGTCTCCCACCCCTGTTCCAGCAGCCGCGCCTCCAACAGGAAGGCGAGCGCGACGTCATCCGCCATCAGCTCCAGCTTCGCGATCGTGCGCTCACTCACCGAGCAGTGCTCCGCCACCTCTTCCAGCTCGGCGGCGTCCAGTTCGCCGCCGTCTAGACCAAGGTGCGCGCAGAGCGAGCGGTGTACCACCAGGTCTGGGTAACGACGGATAGGAGAGGTGAAGTGCAGGTACGCGCTACTGGCGAGCCCGAAGTGGCCCAGATTGCGTGGCGAGTAGACAGCCTGCTTGAGAGACCGCAGGAGCAGTCGCGAGAACGCCAGTCGGCCGCGCCCTTCCCTGGCGCAGAAGCCTGGCAACATCTCGGACAGCTTGCGCAGCGCCGCCGCCACCTGCTCGGGGCCGGCCGACTGTGCCTCTGGGAATGGAGGCGTGGGCACGTTGAGGTCCTCGAGCGTGGCGAACAGTGCGTCCGCCGCCTCCGCGTCTGGCCACTCGTGGACCCGGTACACGGCGTGCGCCTTGCGCTGCACCAGGAAGCCGGCGACCGCTTCGTTGGCCGCCAGCATGTACTCCTCGACCAGAGCGTGCGACGGCGTCTCGGGCCGCGACGCCGCGCCGATGAGTCTGCCCGCGGCGTCGAACCGGTACTCGGGCTCGAACGAGCCTATGCGCAGCGCGCCGCGCGCGAACCGGCGACGGCGTAGCGTTGCAGCCAGCTCCCATGCCAGGAGGAGGTGCTCCGTGAGTGGCGCATCGGCGCTGACCATAGCACCCTCCGCCGTCACCTGGTCCTGCGTCCCGCCACTACCCACGCTCGCGGCAGTCTCCACAGAACGCGGTGGCTCACCGGGCAGGTGCTCCGAGGGCAAGGAGATCTCGTGCGCCGCGAACAGCTCGTCGACGAACCCATACGTGAGCCGGTGGTCGCTGACGATCGTGGAGCGGTAGAACCGCGCCGACTGGCGTTCGCCGTCGGCGCTGAACGTGAGCTCTACGGTCAGACACTTGCGCGGCGCGCGCGGTACGAGGCTGCACACGCCCGAGCTGAGCTGCGGTGGCAGCATCGGCTCGGCCCAGAGCGGCAAGTACACGCTGCTGGTCCGCTGCCGGGCTTCACGATCGATCGCCCCGCCAACGTCCACGAAGTAGCTGACGTCCGCGATGTGCACCCAGGCGCGATAGCCCTGCTTGTCTCGCCGCACCGAGATCGCATCGTCGAAATCGCGTGCCGTATCAGGGTCGATGGTGAAGGTGGGCAGCTGCGCGAGGTCCACACGGTCGGCGTCGGTGGCGCGCGCTCGGCCCTGCACGTCGCGCGCCTCGCGCTCGACCTCCTCAGAGATCCCCTGACGGATGTCCCGTGCGTGCAGCAAGGCCTTGAGCACCACGGCGAGGTCGCCGCCGGACCCGAGGACTTGCGTGACGCGCAGCCGGTTGCCGTGAGACGGCACCGCCAGTACGAGATCGCCCGCCGCCAGCGGCGGCCCGCCCTTGGCGACCAACCACTGGCGGTCGTCGGCGAACAGCGGCTCGAGCGCCCAGTGCTTGCCCCAGCGGACGACCTCGAACGGACGTGAGCCAGACCAGTCCGGCTGCGGAGTGCGCTTCACTCGTGCCATCGTCGCACCTCGAGGTAGCCTAGAGGTCGTTCACCGGACAAGGGGCGCCTGTGCGCAGCGTCGGTAGTCGACGTCGTGCGCCATCGACAGACGCTCGACATGCGCCCTCACTGCTTGGCGACGTAGTCAAGTGCGGCCTTGAGTTGTTCGTCACCCTTCTCCTTGGGCTTGTCCTTGACGATCACGGCCGGGGTGATGCCCTTGTCATTGATGTCACGGCCCTTTGGCGTGAGGTACACGGCCGTCGTCAGCTTGAGAGCAGCGCCCCCGGGGAGAGAGATGAGGTTCTGCACGAGCCCTTTGCCGAAGGTGCGCGTACCGATGAGCGTGCCGCGCTTGTAGTCCTGGAGAGCGCCGGCTGTGATCTCACTGGCGCTGGCCGTGTACTCGTTCACCAGCACGATCAACGGCAGCTGAGTAGCGATATCGCCGGTGGCGTCGAAGATCTCCTTGGGTGAGTGGAGGCCCTCGGTGGACACGATGGAGCCTTCACGGATGAACAGGCTGGCCACATCGACCGCCTCGCTGACGAGTCCTCCGCCGTTGTCGCGTAGGTCGAAGAGGATCCACCTGGCTCCGCGCCGCTCGGCCCACTCGACGTTTGCCCGGACGTCTTCCTCTGCGTCCTCGCTGAACTGCGCCAGTTCGACGTATCCGACCTTGACGCCGTTCGACGCTGTGAGCATGCGGCGCTCACTGATGGGTATGGTGATCTCCTGGCGGGTGAGCGTGAGCTCCACTCGCCCACCCGCCGACTGCCCCTGCGCGGGCGCCTTCTCGATGAGCAGCTTGACCTGTGTACCCGCCTCGCCCTTGATATGCGCGATGTTGCCTTCCAGTGACCGGTCCTTGGTGGGCGTACCGTCCACGCGCAGGATGCGATCACCGGGCGCCAAGCCCGCTTTCTTGGCCGGAGACCCGCCGAACACACCGACGATGAGGAGCGTGCCGTCCTCAGCCATCTCGAGCGTGGCGCCGATGCCTGAGTACCGACCTTCGTTCTGCTCAAGCATGGCCTGTGTCTCTTGAGCGTCCATGTACACGGTGTAGGGGTCGTCCAGGGACTCGAGCATACCGTCGATGGAGGCCGAGCCGAGCTTCTTGACGTCCACCTCGCGGTAGTAGTGGCCCTGGAGCTCCTCGATTATGCGCTGCTGGAGCGCCGCGGCGTCATCAGCGCCTTGGACCTCCGCTACCGACAGCCCGAATCGTGCCGCATCGATGACCAGACCCACCACAAGGCCACCGCCGAACCCGATGACCAGCAGGACCGCCGCTACAAGCGCCTTTGCCCATCGCGGCAATCCCCGCTGGGATCTCGACGGGCCAAACGGGGACGACACAGGGCTGGGAGGCTCGTACGGCACGCGTCTACAGATAGCCCATGGGGTCTACCGGGTTGCCGTTGACGCGCACCTCGAAGTGGAGGTGCGGTCCGGTGGAGTAGCCCGTGCTCCCGACGTAGCCGATGATCTGGCCTCTGGTCACCGGGCCGCTGGTGATCCTGATGCGGCTCTGGTGTGCGTAGAGGGTGCTGATGCCGCGGCCGTGGTCCACGATCGTGGTGTTGCCGTAGCCGCTCATCCACGAAGCGTAGATGACACGGCCACCATCTGCCGCTCTGATGGGCGTGCCGTAAGCTGCCCCGATGTCGATACCCGTGTGGAATTTCCGCACGTGGAAGATGGGGTGGATGCGCCAGCCGAACGGCGAGCTCACGCTGCCTGCGCACGGCCACACCATGCTGCCGGTGGCCTTGCCATCGCCATCGCCGGCCAACCCATTGATGACCCCAGCAAGGCCCTGGCTCTCTGAGGCCAGCCGCGCCTCCTGTGCCTGCCAGGCGCGGATGTCCGTCTCCACGGCGGCCAGGGCCGTGCTCTTAGCTTGACGGTCCTGCTTGGCGCTGGCCTGGGCGGCGAGGTGCTCGGCTTTGAGCGCGACCAGCTCGTCGTTGCGCTCCCGGAGCCGGTCGCGCAGCTTCTGCGCCCGCCGGGTGTCCGCCTGCACGACCTTCTTCTGCTGCTCCACGACGTTGCGGGCCACGGTGAGCTCGCCGACTAGGTCGTCGTCACTGTCGACGAGCCGCTTGACGAGCTGCAGACGGGTGACGAAGTCGTCGTAGCCGTTGGACGCAAGGAGGACGTCCAAATAGTCGAGGTCGCCCATCTTGTAGGCATCGACGACGCGTTCGTTGAAGACCATCTGCTGCCAGGCGAGCTCGCGCTCGGCCTTCCTGAGCTCGCGCTGCTTGATCACCAGCTCGTCGTGCAGCTGCTCGTAGACCGCCTGCTGTTCCTCGAGCTCCTTGGAGACGACGTCGATGCGCTCCTGCAGACTTGAGAGCTTGGCTTCGATGGCGTTGAGCCGCTTGTCGATGCCGGCGATGTCGGTGCTGATGCGGTCTTTCTTGGCTTGAGCGTTGTCGATGAGCCGCCCCAGCTCCCCGAGCGTGTGCGCGCCCCGCGCCGCCGGCGCGCGCACCGTCGCGGTGACTGTGAACACGGCCGCAGCAGCCACCGCGACCAGCAAGAGCGCGGAGAGGCGACGCTGGACTGTGCAGTGACGACGTCTCACGCCTGCTGAGCCTCCTGTCGCCAGCCTAGACCTTGAGGTAGCGCCGCATGGCGATGGCGCTGCCCACCGCGCCCAGGATGGATCCGAAGATGACCAGCGTGGGGAGCAGCCCCAACGGCCAGACACCGCTCTGCAGCCACATCGGATACACCTCGACACTGAGGAACTTGAGCGACGAGCCCTTGATCCAGTTGTACACCGCGTAGTTGACGCCCCACATCGCCACCGCCGCCACCAGCGAGCCTACGAAGCCCGTGATGAAGCCCTCGAGCACGAACGGCCAGCGGATGAACCAGTTGGTGGCCCCCACCAGACGCATGATCTCGATCTCGTTACGGCGGGCGAAGATCGACAGCCGCACGGTGGTCATGATGAGCAGCACACCTGCGATAGCGAACAGCGCGGTGCCGCCCCACATGGCCTTGGTGACAAAGCCGATGGTGCTGAGCATCTTGCGCACCGTCTCGCGCGCGTAGCTGACGCCGTCGTGCTTGCCCGGCGCGGAGTTGTCGACGACAGGGTCGTCGAAGAACATCCGCGCCACCTTGTCGACCTGGTTGGCGTCCTTGACGTAGATGCGGTAGGACGCCGGCAGCGGGTTGGTACTCAGATTGGCAAGCAGCTGGTCTGCGCTGTCGCCGAGGCGCTCGCGGAACTCCTTGAGCGCCTGGTCCTTGCTGATGTAGTGGTAGTCCTTGACTTGGGGGATGTCGCCGATCTTCGTCTCGAGCCCCTTGACCTCGGACTCGGTGGCGTCATCCCTGATGAAGACCTCGATCATGACTCGGTTCTTGAGGCTCGTGGTGCCCTTGTTGAGGTTGGCGCTCATGATGAGTACCACGCCCAGGATAGCCATGGACACGAACACCGTGAGCACGGCCGCCAGACTCATGACCCAGTTGCGGCGCAGCGAGCCGAGCGCCTCGTGCAAGAAGAAGCCGAGCCTCATCGCGGCCTCGCTTCACCGTCGCGGGGATCTGGTGGTGGCGGTGGCGCCGGTCTCTGTGGCGCCACCGGCGGCATAGCGCCGGTCTGACCCGGCGCCGGCTGTGGCGGTACGGGCGGCATGGCGCCCGTTTGGCCCGGCGTGGGCTGCTGAGACGGCGGCACGGGCGGCATGGCGCCGGTCTGGCCTGGCGCCGCCTGTGGCGGCAGCACCGGCATGGCGCCGGTCTGAGACGGCGGCAGAGCACCGGTCTGAGACGGCGGCACGGGCGGCATGGCGCCCGTTTGGCCCGGCGTAGGCTGTGGCGGCAGCACCGGTATGGCGCCCGTTTGGCCCGGCGTGGGCTGTGGCGGCAGCACCGGTATGGCGCCCGTTTGGCCCGGCGCCGGCTGTGGCGGCAGCACCGGCATGGCGCCGGTCTGGCCTGGCGCCGGCTGTGGCACTGCCCCGGCCAGCTGCTCGTCGTAGCCGCCCTGGTGTTCATCGCGGACGAGCCGCCCGCCGTCCAGCGCGAAGACGCGCTTGCGCATACGGTTGACCATGTCGCGGTCGTGCGTGGCGATGACGACGGTGGTGCCGGTGCGGTTGATGCGTTCCAGCAGCTGCATGATGCCCACCGAAGTGTCAGGGTCAAGGTTGCCCGTAGGCTCGTCGGCGAGGAGCAGCGGCGGATGGTTCACGAAGGCTCGAGCGATGCTCACCCGCTGCTCCTCGCCACCACTGATCTCGCTTGGCAGGCTGTTCATCTTCTCGTAGAGACCCACCAGTTTGAGTATCTCGGGCACCTTGCGACGGATGTTCTTGCGGCTCTCGCCGACGACCTCGAGGGCATAGGCCACATTGTCGTAGACCGTCTTGTTGGGCAGCAGTTTGAAGTCTTGGAAGACGCAGCCGATGTTGCGCCGCAGCAAAGGTACCTTGCTGCGTCGCAGATTGGCCAGGTTGCGCCCAGAGATGACGACGCGCCCCTTCTCCGGCTCCAGCTCGCGCAGGATGAGCTTGATGAGAGTGGACTTGCCGGAACCTGACGGCCCCACAAGGAAGACGAACTCGCCCTTTGGGATGTGGAAGGAGACGTCCTGCAAGCCGACGACCTTCTTGTCGTACAGCTGGGTCACGTTCTCGAACACGATCATGTGCTGCTTGCTCCGGTGTGGGGGGTTGTCAGCTGGAGCCCCACGACGGGGTCAGCAAGGCCGGCGGCTCCGGCCGGTGTCATAGGACCCTTATACGCTGCGCGTTTCTCGTTGATACCGTACGCCACCTTGTCGCGACCGACCGCGAAGACCGCGGGACACTGCTTCTGACAAGTTCAACACAGTGTGCAGCGTTCCCTGTCCACGGCCAGCCTTGCCGACTGCTATGCCCCCCTGCTGCAGAGCG
>CAYMTC010000030.1:0-5304 GCA_964393265.1 uncultured Thermoleophilia bacterium | reverse complement strand
TGCTGCAGAGCGCGGTGGCGAAGACGCGGCCCAAGCGGCTGCTGCCGGACCCAGCCCGTAGCGCGCCGCCTGCACGCCAGCGGCCATGATGCCACGCAGGCGCGACCTCTGTAAAGCCGCACACGTGGTGACGATACACCCGCTGGCAAGCGCTCCCCCACGGATCTCGTGCGTACCGGAGCATGAGAAAGGGGCTGCCGCCGTTGAGACAGACCAGTTGAGCGAGCCAAGAGGAGCACTGGCGAGGCGGGCAGCCCCGCAGTGTGTTCGCCGCGGTCAATGCCACTCCTGCCTCATCGTCGAGGATCGCGGCGCAGGGAGTCAAGAGCGCGTTCCGGAGAACTAGGCGATGCACCCTGGTCCGCGCAAGAGAAAGGGCCAGCCGGTGCTTCCAAGGCCTGGCGAGTCGGAGCGGAGAGGGGCCGGCTGACCCTGTGACCGTAGTCTCCCCCCAAGGCACCTACTCTGGAATAGCACATCTGTCTAGGGCCGCGGACCTGCTGCGCATCCACCTCTTGCGACAGACCGACTATAGTTGCCTGCGTGGACAGATCGAGAAGACGGGGTGAAAGTCTCACATGACCCCATCCCTACCGCTCCAGACAGACTCGCAGACGCCGCGCCGAAGGCTGCACATCGACCCACACGTCTTCGACGTGAGCTTGGCGCTCGTATCTTCCGCCGCAGCGGTCGCGATCTTCTTCGTCGGCGCGACGCCGCCCAGTCTGCGCGCCGCCGACGTGCTGGGCCTCAGCCTGGTGCTACTGGCCACCCTGCCCCTGGCGCTCCTCCACGTCCGCGCACTCCTGGCCTACTGGGTCATGCTGGCGGCCGCCATCACCCTGACCGGCCTCCACTACGAGACCGTCCTGCCGGTGACCCTCACCCTGGCTCTCGCTCTCTTCATCATCGCCGTCACGCGCCCGTTCTGGGAGGCTCTGGTCACGGCCGCAGGCACCGGCGTGCTCAGCTTGGTCGCGCTCTTCGTCTTCACCACAGGCCACGTCAGTATCGGCAGGGCAGTGCTGTATTGGCTGGGTTTCTCCGTCTTGTGGCTGCTGGGTCTCATCATCCGGGTGTATAGGGAGAGCGCCGTGCAGTCTGCCCGCCGCGCGGCGCTCTTCGCCCAGGACCGTGACCTCCGGGCGCGCGAGGCCGTGGCGCAGGAGCGCCAGCGACTCGCGCGTGAGCTCCACGATGGCGTCGGCCATGCTCTCAACGTCGTCGTCCTGCACGCGCAGGGGGCGCGCCGCGTGCTCCAAACGAAGCCCCAGCTGGCCGACGAGGCCCTGGGGTCCATCGAGACAGCCGGCCGACAGGCGCTGGTGGACGTCGAGCGCATGCTCGGCCTTCTCCGCGCCGAGGCCGACGACGCCCTCGCGGCTAGGCCAGGCTTAGGCCAACTCGCTGCCCTGGCAGCGCAGGTCACTGAAGCAGGGCTACCAGTCGAGGTACGGGTGGTCGGCCAGCCGGTCGCGCTGCCATCCAGCCTCGACTTGACGGCCTACCGTATCGTCCAGGAGGCGCTGACCAACGCGCTCAAGCACGCTGGCCGCGCCCGCGCTGCAGTCCAGGTCACCTACGCTCCTGACGCCGTCGAGCTCGAGATCACAGACACCGGCCGCGGACCCTCCGGCCCACTGCAGGCACAGGAGGGTGGCCATGGCGTCCCCGGCATGTACGAGCGTGTCGCCGTCTTCGGCGGCGCGCTCGAGGTGGGCCCGCGAGCAGAGGGCGGTTTCCGCGTATGGGCGCGGCTGCCGCTGGTCCAGACCCAGCGCTGACACAGAGCGGTACACAGCGGACGACGGAGGTCTGCGATGAGCATACGCGTGGTGATCGTCGACGATGAACAGCTGGTGCGATCGGGTCTCCGTCTCATCCTCGAGGCCGAGGATGACATAGAGGTGGTGGGCGAGGCCGGCGACGGGACCGAGGCGGTCGCCTTGGTCGACCGACTGGATCCTGACATCGTGCTCATGGACATCCAAATGCCGGTGATGAACGGGGTGGAGGCCACACGCCGCATCGTCGGCCTGGGCCGCGAGCACAGCTCGCGCGTCCTGGTGCTCACCACCTTCGACGTGGATGAGTACGTCTACGAGTCGCTCCGCGCCGGCGCATCCGGCTTCCTCCTCAAGCGCACACCCGCGCACGAGCTACTGGCCGGCATCCGCGTGGTGGCACAAGGCGACGCACTGCTGGCGCCATCGGTGACGCGTCGCCTCATCACCGCCTTCGCGGCACGGCCGCGGGTAGAACCGCCAGACACCTCGGCGCTGCACGACCTCACCGACCGGGAACGGGAGGTCCTGCTGAACATAGCCCAGGGGCGCTCCAACGGTGAGATCGCCGCCAAGCTCTTCTTGGCCGAGGGTACGGTCAAGACGCATGTGAAGCGCATCTTCGCCAAGCTCGGGGTCCGCGACCGCGCGCAGGCCGTGGTGTTCGCCTACGACGCCGGGCTGGTCCGCCCCCAACGCGGGGAGTGACGCTGCCCAGCCCCCGGCGCGGCGCCAGCGTACCTCCCTGGGGGTAGTGCGCGCGCTGGATGATTCCCACCGCGGAGGTCCACACAGTTCTCGCCAGGGGGCGACGACAGCCCTTCACGCCGCCGGTAGTCTCTTCGACGACGCACGAAAGCGTCCCGACCACGGCTGGCGCCGTCGGTCGAGCTCAAGTACAGAGACGTCGAGAGGAGGCGAGGACAGTGCCATACGCCCAGACCACCCGGCGCCCTGACGATCCTTGGCCTCGCGCTCCACGGCGTGGCTCTTCACCGCAGGAGGACCGGACATGACCCAGGCCAGCATCGCCCCAGACCCTCCGGTCGCCGCGCCTTACGCGACCCCGCCCGCCGCCATCACGGCCAGCTTGGACGCCAGCGTGGTCGTCACCCGCGATCTCAGCAAGGTGTACGGCGCCGGCGACGCCGCGGTGCAGGCGCTGCGCGGCGTCGACGTCGCCATCGCGCGCAGGCAGCTCACCGCCATCATGGGCCCCAGTGGCTCCGGCAAGTCGACCCTGATGCACATCATGGCCGGGCTCGATCAGCCCACGCAGGGCTCCGTGACCCTCGATGGCATCGAGATGACCAGCCTCAAGGAGAAGCAGCTCACCCGCCTGCGCCGCGACAAGATCGGCTTCATCTTCCAGTCGTTCAACCTGCTGCCTATGCTCGACGCGCGCGAGAACATCGTGCTGCCTCTGACCATCGCTGGCACCCCCGTCGACGAGGAGTGGCTCGAGCGGCTCGTGAGCATCGTCACCCTGAACGACCGTCTCGACCACCGCCCCAGCGAGTTGTCCGGGGGTCAGCAGCAACGCGTCGCCGTAGCGCGCGCGCTCGTCACGCGACCGGCCGTGCTGTTCGCCGACGAGCCCACCGGCAACCTGGACTCACGCCGCGGTCAGGAGGTCCTCGACCTTCTGCGCCACTCAGTGGACGAGTACGGGCAGTCCATCATCATGGTCACCCACGATGCCCACGCGGCGTCCATCGCCGACCGAGTCCTTTTCCTCAAGGACGGCGCGATCGTCCACGACGAGGGGACCATGCACAAGGACGACATCTACGACGTAGTGCGCTCCCTGGAGAGCGCGACCTCTGGTGAGAAGGACAGCGACGCGAGCACAGCCTCCACTGCTGAGGTCCGGCCATGATCCTCGTCGCCCTGCGTGACCTCCTGCAGCACAAGCTGCGCACGGCGCTCACCATCCTCGCCGTGCTGCTCGGCGTGGCGATGATCAGCGGCACCTACGTGCTCACCGACCAGCTGCGCTCCGGCTTTGAGGACATCTACAAGACCGCCTACCAGAACATCGACGTCATCCTGTCACCCAAGCCCGCCTTCGGCGAGGCGTACGAGAGCGGCGATCAGACCCTGCCGGCCGCGTACATCGATCAGGTCGCCGCCGTCGACGGCGTCAAGATCGCCGACGGCCTCATGGCCGCGATGGGAGCGGTCATCGTCGGCGATGAGGCCGTGGAGACGGGGGGCGCTCCTACGCTCTTCTACAGCGCCTCCCCCGCAGAGCTCGAGAGCGTCACCTACTACGAGGGCTCGCCCCCCACCGAGTTCGGCGCGGTGGCTGTGAACCGCGGTCTCGCCGAGAAGGAGGGCCTCACCGTAGGCGACTCCATCGGTCTGGGGACCAAGCAGGGGCTCAGAGAGGCCACCATCTGCGGCCTCGTCGACTTCGGCAGCGAGGGTGCTTCCCTCGGTGGCACGGTCATCGTCGTCGCGCGGCCGGACGATATGCGTACATGGTTCGACTTCGGCGACCGCGTGTCCAGCATCCAAGTCAAGGCGCAGGGCACCGACGCCCCTACGCTGGCCCGTCGTATCGCCGCCGCCATCGATGACCCAAGCGTCGTAGTGAAGACCGGCGAGGCAAGTGCCGCCGAGCAGACCCAGGCGGTCGGCGACGCCCTCGACTCCGTGCTCACACCAGCGCTGCTGGCCTTCGGCGGCGTCGCCGTGCTGGTCGGCGCGTTCATCATTTTCAACACGTTCTCCATAACGGTCGCCCAGCGTCAACGCGAGTTCGCCCTGCTGCGGACACTGGGAGCTAGCCGCCAGCAGGTATTGGTCACTGTGTTCGCAGAGGCAGCCATGATCGCCGTCGGCGCCTCGGTAGCCGGCCTCTTCGCGGGTCTCGGCGTCGCCAAGGGCATCAACCAGCTGTTCAAGGCCATCGGCGCTGACATCCCCATCGGCGGCATCGAGCTGGCACCGCGCACCATCGCCGTCGCCTTAGCAGTGGGCGTCGTGACGACCCTTGTCTCGGCGCTGGTGCCGGCGCTGCGCGCCACGCGCGTGCCGCCGGTCGCAGCTCTGCAGGAGGGCGCCACCTTGCCGCCGTCGCGCCTGACGCGCTTCACGCCGGCGTTCGGTGCCCTCTTCGCGCTCGCCGGCTGCGCTCTGCTCATCGTCGGCTTCGTCGACCAAGGCACCGTCACCCAGCGTCTGCTGGAGATGGCGGCCGGCGCCGTGCTGGTCTTCTTCGCCATCGCGACCGTCGCCCGCTACATCGTGCGCCCGGTCGCGCGGGTCCTTGGATGGCCGCTGAGCCGCGTCGACACCTCGAGTGGTCGCCTGGCACGGGAGAACTCCATGCGCAATCCGGCGCGCACCTCATCGACCGCTGCCGCTCTCATGATCGGCATCGCCGTCGTGGTGTTCGTCGCCGTGTTCACGGCCGGCTTCAAGAGCTCGTTCGTCGATGCCATAGACGAGGCAAGCCGCGCTGACTTGATCGTGCGCACACAGCAGGGAGGCGCGTCACCCATATCCGGCGCCG
>CAYMTC010000029.1:0-12175 GCA_964393265.1 uncultured Thermoleophilia bacterium | reverse complement strand
TAGTCGGTCAGGACCCCGTCCCCGTCGAACTGGACCTCGCGCCCGGCGTTGTGGCGCTGGGGGTGCCCGGCCCCCGTCTTGGGTGGGCCGGACTCCACCTCGGGCTGCCAGCCAGGTGCATCCACGTGTCTACTGCTGGAGAGCCGCTAGGGCTCCCTTCACCTTGTCGGGCGTGGCGGGTAGATCGAGGACCCAGGCGCCCGTGGCGTCGTGGATGGCATTCACGACTGCCGGCGCCGTAGGCACCAAGCACATCTCGCCGACCCCCGTGGCGCCGCACGGGCCGGTGGGGCGCGGCGTCTCGACCAGGATCGTCTCCATCTCGAAGTTGTGCCGGATGGTCGGGAACTCGAACGTCACCCAATCCTTGGTCTTGCCTGCTTCGTACTTCTCGCGCAGCGCGTATCCCACGCCCATGTCCATCCCGCCCTCAAGCTGACCGGTAAGGTTCTGCGGGTGGATCACGGTGCCGGCATCCACCGCCGTCGTGATCTTGCGGACCGTCACATCGCCGCTGCCGGTATCCACGGCCAACTCGACCAACTGCACGCCGTGGATCTCAGAGACGTAGGACGGCCCCTGCCCGGTCTGGGGGTCTGGTGCGCCCGGGCCCGGATTGGACTTCTTGCCCACGTACCGTGTGGGCTTGCCGGCAGCCGTGAGGTCGTCGGCGGTCGTGGCACCCACTTCCTCCATGGCGGCCTTGAGCTGTCCGAGCGCGTTCATCAGCGCGCCGCCGATCATGAACGTGATGCGGCTGCCGGCCGCCGGGCCGCTGGCGGCAGTATCGTCAGTCCGGCGGGTGCGCAGCCGCACCTTGTCGAACGGTATGTCCAAGTACTTGGCTGTGAGTTGGGTCAGCATGGAGTCGTTACCCTCGCCGGGGTCGGCGGCGGCCGCGTACACCGTGACGCCGCCGTCGGGGTCCAACCCCACAGCGGCCACAGCCCCCTCGGCCGTCATACCCACGCCGTGCGCCCCGGCGCCGAGCCCCACGCCCCACTTGACCCGGCCGTCACGGTGAGCTGCCGCGTCCTTCATAGCGCGCTCGTAGTGGGGACGGATGGCCTCCATGACGTCCGGGAAGGGCCACTCGGTGGGCACGTGGCCACTCGACTTGGCCTGGCCCGGTCGCAGCGAGTTACGCAGCCTGAACTCGAAGGGATCGATGCCGAGCTTCTCGGCCAGCATCTCCATCGAACACTCTAGGGCGAAGGACACCTGTGGCTGCCCGTTGCCCCGCGATGCGCCACCCCACGGGTTGTTGGTGTAGGCCATCCTTCCGCGAGCATTGACGTTCGGGATGTAGTAGGAGCCCGACAGCGTCTTCAAAGCACGGCCGATCGTGTGGGGCACGAAGTACGGACCCTTGTCCACGAGGATGTCGTTGGTGTAGCCGGTAAGGCGGCCGTCCACGTCGGCCCCTAGCTTCACGTCCATCTCGAAGGGAGTGGTCTTCGGGGTCATCAGCATGCTGTCGGTGAGGCTGGGGATGTATCGGATGGGCCGCTTGAAGTGCACGGCCGCAGCGGCAGTGACCGCCTCTGATGTGATGTGCGACTTGATGCCGAAGTGCCCGCCGGAGAACGCTTCGACGTAGCTCATGTTCTCCCAGCCGACCGCCTCCTGCAGCATGTCCAAGTCGGCGTGGATGTTGATGCTGCGGCCGACGACGACGAGCGTGGGCTCCTCTTCTCCGTCCTCGTCCTCCCAGTAGGCGACGCACGCCTCCGGCTCCAGCGGCGCCATATGACTGATCTGCGTGCTGAAGCGCGCCTCCACGACGGCCGCGGACTGCCGCAGAGCTTCCTCCGCGTCACCGCGGACCATCGGCGCATCGAAGCAGAGATTAGGGACGTCCGGGTGCACGCGCACCGCATCGTCGGCGAGGGCAACGGCCGCGTCGTCCAGGACGGGCAGCAGCTCCAGGTCGACCTTCACCGCGGCGACCGCGGCCTCGGCCTGCGCTTTGCTGTCCGCCGCGACGGCCACGATAGGGTCGCCGATGAAGTGCACCTTCTCCCTGCAGAGCACCTCCATGCGCTCGTTCCTGATGATGTTGGTGCCCTGGATGTCGGCGGCCGTCATCACGCCAGCGACGCCGGGCATGCGCTCTGCCTCCGACGCGTCGATGGCCACGATGCGCGCGTGCGGGACGCCGCTCCGAAGCACCGCGAGCTCGAGCGCACCCTGCACCCGGATGTCGGCACCGAACTGCGCGCACCCGCAGGCCTTGAGCATGGAGGTAGGCCTCGGGTGCGAGACGCCCAGCATCGCGTCTGTCGGCTTGGGGCGCACCTCGTCGGGTGTCGTCTCCCCGCGCACGAAGCGGCCGGCCAACTGCACCGCTTCGATGATCTTCTTGTAACCCGTGCAGCGGCACAGGTTCCGCCGCAGGGCCCTCTTGATCTCCGCCACGCTCGGGTCCGGGTCGACGTCGAGCAAGGCCTTCGTGGCCATGATCATGCCGGGCGTGCAGTACCCGCATTGGATCGCCCCGGACAGGACGAAGGCATGCTGGATCAGATGGGGGTTGTCGGGAGTCCCGAGACCCTCGACTGTGATCACCTGCGCTCCATCTAGCGAGGCGGCCTTCACCAGACACGAGAGCACCGCTTTGCCGTTGACGATCACCGTGCACGCGCCGCACTGCCCCTTGCGGTCGCATCCCTGCTTGGCACCCGTGAGCCCGAGGTCGTCACGCAGGATGTCCAGCAGCACCCGGTCCCGATCCACGACAAGCGTGTGCTGGCGCCCGTTGACGTTCAGGACGATGCTCTTCATATGACCCCCCCACGACGCCCGAAGCCCGCTGGATCCCTTCCGTAGCGAGCATGATCAGACGAAAGGTTACTGGACGTTTATCAACTGCCCGCATCATGAGACGCGTGATGACGCTTGTCAAGAGTCCGGCACGGTGGTCGTTTCCCGCCAAGGTCTTCGGTGCAGACGCAGCGACACTGCCTGTCCACCCAGCCTGACGCCCCGACTGGCGCGTGACATACTTGCAGCGCCTGCCACAGTCCGGACATGGAGACTCGCGTGACTACAACGATGCAGAACAGTCGGCGCAGCAGCGCCACGATCGCCATGCGGAGAGCCCAGATAGCGGACGCCACCCTCGCCGTGGTCGCAGAGCACGGACTGCAAGGGGCGACGATGGTACGCATCGCTGAGGCCGTCGGGTTGTCCACCGCCGCCCCCTACCGCTACTTCCAGAGCCGTGAGGCGATACTCATGGCCGCCTACGACCGGCTCGCGGACAAGGTCACGGCCTGGGTCGAATCACTCGGACGGGTCGATGACGTCGCTCGCCTCCGGGACGTCCTCTCCCTGCACTCGAGCCTGTTCTCGGCCGACATCCGTGGCTTCAACGCACCTATGTTCCAGTTCCGCGTCTACCTCCCCGACGACGCCATACGGCGACATGTCAGAGAGCGCACGGCGCGGATCTTCCAGCTCTATGCGGCGATGATCGAGGATGGCAAGAAGAACGGGGTCATCCGCAGCGACGCCGACGCCAAGTCGGTGGTCTCAGACCTCCTCGCCTGGATGTACTGGGAGAGCCTCACGTACCTCGCCGGGTTCGACGATGAGGACACCCCGGCGAAGTCCAACGAGATGCTGCGGCACATCATCGATGCAGTCGCTGAAGATCGCTCCTAGGTGACCTCAGCGTCCCGTACCTGAGACGCGGGAGGTGAGACCGGGGATCTGAGACCCGGGTCCCGCCCGCCTTGACGTCCGCGGACGTTCTAGTCGCAGGCTCCAGCGTAAGCGGCAAGAGCTGCGTCGGCGGCAGGAGCCTCATCGGCGGCAAGCGCTTGATCGGCGGCAGGGGCTTCATCGACAGCAGACAGCTTGTCCACTCGCACCGCGCACACCTTGAACTCGGCGGTCTTGGTGACGGGGTCGTAGGCCGAGTTGGTGAGCTCGTTGACCGGGGACTCCTTGTAGTGGAACGTCATGAAACACGTCCCCACGGGGACTCTGTCGGTGAGAGTGACCCGCGCCGTGACCGCGCCACGACGAGAGCTGATGCGGACCTCCTCATGCTCCTGCAGCCCCAGCGACGCAGCGTCCTGGGGATGCACCTCGACCAGCTCGTACGGGCGCACCGCATCGAGGGCCGTGGATTGACGAGTCATGACGTTGTAGTGGTAGAGCATGCGCCCGGTGGTGAGCAGCAGCGGGTACTCGTGGCTGGTCAGCTCGGCCGGCGGCTCGTACTCCACCCCGACCAGCAGACCCTTGCCTCGAGCGAAGCCGTCCTTGTGGAGGACGGGCGTACCCGGATGCTCCACGTCGGGACACGGCCACTGCAGCCCTGCCTTGTCGATACGGGCGTAGGTGATGCCGGCGTACTGCGGCACCAGTCGGCGCACTTCCTCGAAGATGTCCTCGGCGCACGTGTACGGCATCTCGTGCCCCATGCGTCGGCTGAGATCGGCGATGATCTCCCAGTCGCCACGGCACATCCCCGGCGGCTCCACCGCCTTACGCACCCGCTGCACGCGGCGCTCAGTGTTGGTGAACGTGCCGTCCTTCTCCGCGTAGCACGCGGCTGGGAGCACGACGTCGGCGTACATGGCCGTCTGCGTCAGGAACAAGTCCTGCACCACCAGGAATTCGAGGTCGTCCATAGCCCTACGCACGTGGTTGGCGTCGGCGTCGGTGAGCACCGGGTCCTCGCCCATGATGTACATGGCCTTCACCGTACCTTCCACCGCCGCGTCGACCATCTCGGGTATGCGTAGGCCGAGGTCATGGCTCAGCGTGACGCCCCATTCTTGCTCGAAGCGTGCCGCCGCCGCGACGTCGGTCACCGGCGGGTAGCCCGGCAGCGTCTCGGGCAGGGCGCCGACATCGCAGGCGCCCTGCACGTTGTTCTGCCCGCGGAGTGGGTTCACACCAGCGGACTCCACGCCCACATGTCCGGTGACCATGGCCAGACTGGCGAGGTTCATGACGTTCGCCGTACCAGTGGTGTGCTCGGTGATGCCCAGGGTGTAGTAGATGCCGGCGCGCGGCGTGGTGGCGTACAGCTCAGCCGCCGCGCGCAGCTGCTGGGGCTCGACGCCCGTGATCTCAGCGACCCGCTCCGGAGGATACTGCCGGACGACGTCCCAAAGGTCGTCGAAGCCCTCGCAGCGTCGCTCGATGTAGGACGTGTCGTGCCATCCGTTGGTCACGATGAGGTACAGCAGGCCGTTGATGAGCGCGTTGTCGGTGCCCGGGCGCAGGCGCAGCCAGAGACGGGCACGCTCGGCCAGCTCCGTGCGCCGCGGGTCGACCACGATGAGCGCCGCCCCGCGAGCGGCCGCGCGCTTCATCTTGTTGCCGATGATGGGATGGGCCTCGGTGGCATTGGAGCCGATGATGAACAGCACGTCGTTGTGCTCGATCTCGGCGATCGAGTTGGTCATGGCTCCGGAACCTAACGTGGCGGCCAGACCGGCCACCGTTGGAGCGTGTCAGGTACGTGCGCAGTGGTCGATGTTGTTGGACCCTAACGCGGCGCGCACGAAGCGCTGCATGGCCCAGTTGTCCTCGTTGGTGCAGCGCGCGGAGCTGAGCGCCGCGATCGCCTGCGGCCCGTGCTGGTCCTTGACAGCGGTGAGCCGCTCCGCGACCAGGTCGAGCGCCTCGTCCCACGATGCCGGCACGAAGGCGCCGTCACGCTTGATGAGCGGCTGCGTGATGCGGTCGGGACTGGAGATGAGGTCGGTGTGGAAGCGTCCTTTGACGCACAGCGACCCTTCGTTCACCACGGCGTCGTCGGCGGCGGTCACTCCCACGACGACGCCGTTCCTCACGTTGAGGTCGAGGCCACAGCCGGTGCCGCAGAAGGGGCAGACCGTACGCACCTTGTGCCGCTCCCAGGTGCGCGACCCGGTGAGTTGACGGTTGGACAGCGCGCCTGTGGGACACACGTCGATGCACTGTCCACAGAGGCGACAGATGTCCGTGTCGAGGGGACGGTCGAACGAGGTGCTGATACGCGTCTCGAAGCTGCGCCCCGCGAAGTCGATGGCGCTGGTACCCTGCACCTTCTCACAGACCGCGACACACTTGCCGCAAAGGATGCACTTGCTCTGATCGCGGGCGATGAGGGGATTGCGCTCGTCGATGGTGGTACTGCTCACGGCGCCGCGGTACGGGGTGTCCGCCACACCGTAGCGGTAGCAGTAGTCCTGCAGCCGGCAGTCGCCTGCCTGATCGCAGGTAAGACAGTCCTGCGGGTGGTCGGAGAGCAACAGCTCTAGCAACAACTTGCGTGCTTCGACGACCTGAGGTGTCTCCGTGTGGACGACCATGCCCTCGGCCACGGCCGTGGAGCACGATGTCTTGAGCCCGGGCACGCCCTCGATCTCCACGATACACAGTCGGCAGGCGCCGAAGCTGCCGAGGCGGCGGTCATAGCACAGGTTAGGGATGTCTATACCCACGGCCGCCGCCGCCTCGAGCACAGAGGCGCCCTCGCTAGCCGTGACCTGGATGCCATCGATCGTGAGTTTGACCACCGTCTCCCCTTCCACTCGCACCGCGTCCACGGGGACCAGACCGGAGCGCACGCTGCCCTCCATTCACGACCGTACGCTAGGGCCTGTGACGGACAGCCGTCAAGTCGACTGTGCTACCGAGGACGCTGCGGCTGTCCGCGGACGCGTCTGCCGAGACGTCTACCGGACTTCACTCACGCGGTGCCGTTGCCGATGTACTCCTAGAGACCATGCGAGAAGACGATCCGAGAGACAGCCCACCTCGGGAGTCCGCAGGACAAGCCACCGGGAGCTCCGTGTCCAGACCATATCCAGATGCTCGCCGTCCTCGATAAGATCGAGATAGCACTGGGTCGACTCGCGGGTCCAGTCCACACCGACCCACGGCGACGCCGGCGCGCGCACAACCTCGCCGCTTGGCTGCTGCTTTCGACCATCGCTGCCACCGCGTTCTTTGTCATCGACCTCATCGGCCTCATCGCCGCACCCAGTCGTGAGTGGGCCGTCTACCTGGGCATGGAGACTGGCTTCCTCATGCTGCTGACCGCCGCCTGGCGACTGTTGCGCAGAGACCACGCCTCCGCCGCCGGGGCGCTGTTCCTCACCCTCGTCATCGCAGCGCTGAGCTTCGGGTTGGGTATCGACACGGTCGACCAGGCCTTCATCGGCTACGGGATAGCGTGCCTGGCGGCAAGCTACCTCGTGGGCCCCGTCTGGGCCGTCCCGGCAGCGGGCTTGAGCATCGCCTGCTACACAGCGGCCTGGTTGCTGGCGGGCGCCGGCGCCCCCTCCTACAACATCCTCTCGGTCGTTGCGCTCGCTATAGCCGCCCCCCTGTTCTGGCTGGCCGCCGGGCAGCTCGACAGGGCTTTGGGAGCAGAGGCCGCCCTTCGGCACGAGCTGGAACGTGACGTGGCCGCGCGCAGAGACGCGGAGATGGCGCTGCGCACGGCGCTCGGAGAGCTGCGCGAGTTGGCGGACATCGTGGACCGCAGCCCAGCCGTGGCGATAGTGTGGTCGCCCCAGGAGGGCTACCCGGTGGAGTTCGTCTCGGCCGGCATCCGGCAGTTCGGCTACGAGCCCGAAGACCTGCGCTCGGGCAAACCCACCTGGACCGACCTCGTCCACCCCGACGACCGTCAGCGCATGCAAGAGGAGATAGAGACACACCTCAAGGACGGCGCCGACCGCTACTCACAGGAGTATCGGATACGGACTGCCGCCGGGGTCGAGCGCTGGATCGACGACCGCACGTGGGTACGTCGTGACGCTGCCGGAGACATCGTGTCCTTCCTCGGCATCCTGCTCGACGCGAGCGAGCGCCACGACGCCCAGGAAGAACTACGGGCGTTGTCTCTGCGCGATGAGTTGACCGGCTTGTACAACCGTCGCGCCCTTCTGGAGGTCGCGCCCGCCCAGCTGCTCGCGGCACATCGCTCAGGCACGCCCACATCGCTCGTCTACCTCGACCTGGACGGCATGAAGCACATCAACGACACCTACGGCCACGAGGAGGGCGACGCCGCGCTGGCCGAGACGGCCGCCCTCCTCACGAAGGCACTGCGACAGTCGGACGTGATCGCCCGTATAGGCGGCGACGAGTTCGTCGTGCTCATGACGGGCGTGGACGGCCTCGGCGCGCGCAGCGCCTTGGCGCGCCTGCGGCGCGCCCTGCAGGAGCGTAACCGCGCCGCCGTGCAGTATTCGCTGCAGCTGAGCTACGGCCTAGCGGTGAGCAACGCCGACGCGCCGCTGGAGCTTGACGAGCTGCTGCGAGCGGCCGACCAGGACATGTACCGGCATAAGCGGCGGCGCAGCGGCCGCGGCATGCAGATGGCCGGCTGAACCTCGCTGATCGACGCCCCGGGCGGCCCCGCAGTGCCGAACCCGGCCGCGCAAAGTCGAGCGCCGCCGTGGGCGCGAGGGCTGCGCAGTGTCGAGCGCCGCCGCTCAGCCGGCCACAGCCGACGCGCTCAGGACATCTCGGGAAGCCGCCGCTCGCGTACTTCATCGACGATGCGGGCGACCACGTCGTCCACGGGCTGGGAGCCCTCGTCGTTCCCGCGCGCCCGCACGGCGACCGTGTGCTCCTGGGCCTCGCGGTCGCCTACGATAAGGAGGTAGGGCACCTTCTGTACCTGCCCCTCGCGGATGCGCTTGCCCAGGCTCTCGGCACGGTCGTCGACGCTGGCCCAGAGCACCAGCCCGGCCTGGTCGGCGGCTCCCTGGAACGCTCCGCGCACCTCGTGTGCGAACGCGGCGTGGCGATCGGCGATGGGCAGGATACGCGCGTGCTCTGGCGCCAGCCACGTGGGCAGGTTGCCTCCGTAGTGCTCCAGCATGATGCCCATGAACCGTTCGATACTGCCCAGCAACGCGCGGTGCACCATCACCGGCCGGTGCTCTTCGTTGTCGGCGCCGGTGTAGGTGATGTCGAGGCGCTCGGGCATGGCGAAGTCGACCTGGATGGTGCCGCACTGCCACGTGCGCCCCATGACGTCGCGGATGTGGAAGTCGATCTTAGGGCCGTAGAAGGCGCCGTCACCCGGATTCAACTGGTAGGTGATGGCCTCTTCGTCGAGCACGCGCTGTAAGACGCCCTCGGCGCGTGCCCACATCTCATCGCTGCCGATGCTCTTCTCCGGCCGCGTGCTGAGCTCGATCTTGACGTCGCTGAAGCCGAACGCAGCGTACATGTGCAACATGAAGTGCAGGACGCCGCGGACTTCGTCGGGCAGCTGCTCGGGTGTGCAATAGATATGCGCATCGTCCTGCGTGAAGTAGCGCACCCGGAACAGCCCGTGCAGCACGCCGCTCATCTCGTGACGGTGCACTTGGCCTAGCTCCGCGACGCGCAGCGGCAGGTCCCGGTACGAGCGACGGCGACTCTTGTACACCAGCAGCCCGCCGGGGCAGTTCATCGGCTTCACCGCGAACGGCTGCCCGTCGATCTGCGTGAAGTACATGTTGTCCTTGTAGTTCTCCCAGTGGCCGCTGCGCTCCCACAGCTCACGGCGGAGGATCTGCGGTGTGCGCACCTCTTCGTAGCCGGCACGCACGTGCTCCGCACGCCAGTGATCGACCATGGCGTTCCAGATGCGCATTCCTTTGGGATGGAAGAAGGGAAAGCCCGGTCCCTCCTCGTGGAAGCTGAACAGGTCCAGGTCGCGGCCCAGGCGGCGATGGTCGCGCAGACGGGCCTGCTCCAAGGCCTCGAGGTACGCCGCCAGATCCTCCTTGCTCGCGAACGCAGTGCCGTAGATGCGCGTGAGCATGGGGCGTTTCTCGTCACCGCGCCAGTAGGCACCGGCCAGACTCGTGAGCTTGAAGGTGCCCTTACCGAGCTTACCGGTGGCTGGAAGGTGCGGCCCGCGGCACAGGTCGGTGAACTCCCCCTGCGTGTAGACGCTGATGACCTGCTCGTCAGGCAGATCCTCGATCAGTTCCACTTTGAAAGGTTGACCACTCTCGTGGAAGGTGGCCAGTGCTTCGTCACGCACCACCTCGCTGCGCGCGATGGGTCTGTTCTCCTTCACGATGCGTGCCATCTCCCGCTCGATGTCCGGCAGGTCGGCGTCGGTGAGCGCTCGTGGCAGTTTGAAGTCGTAGTAGAAGCCGTTCTCGATGGTAGGTCCGATGGCGTACTGCGCCCCTGGGTACAGGCGCAGCACAGCCTGGGCAAGCACGTGACTGGCGGTATGACGCAGCATGTCGAGCGCGTCGGGATCGTCTCCCTTGAGCGTCACGATCGCGACTCGGTCGCCGTCGTGGAGCTTGTGAGTGAGGTCCACGAGACGAGTGCCGTCACCCACTTCGCCTGACTGCGAGGGCGTGACGCGCCCGGCGATGGCGGCCTTGGCGAGGCCCGGGCCGATAGCCGCCGCCGCGTCGGCGACGGTGGCGCCGTCAGCCAAGTCCAGTGGAGATCCGTCGGGGAGAGTGACGTGAAGAGTCATGCGCCGTCCTTTCGGCTCGCGCCCGCGCACGTTACGGGGGCTGTTGACCGGACGAGTGTATCTGTCGAGTCGGGAGCCGTCGAACCCCGTCGCGCCTTCCTGACGTGCCTGGACCTCGCGACTTCGGCGGTGACTCGACACGGTACCAGGCGGCGCGTTCGCCAGCGTCAGGGAGAGTGCAGACAACGGGATCCGTGCAGCGGCGGCCGCAGCGGCCTATACTGCGCTCGACCGGTGCCACGCAGCTCGCGCTGCCGTCCCTGGGGGGGATCCATGACTCTGCACCGCTGCCGGCCGCCGTCTGGGCTTGCCGGCACCACCCACGCACTCTATGTCCACGCGCCGCGACGACGTATCCCACATCATCTGGGACGCATCGCCACAGTGTCGGTCTTGACCATCCTCACCATGCTGGCGCTCGCCGTGCCGGCACTCGCCGACGAGGAGCGGGTCTGGACACGTCGCTACGACCCCTCCTCGGGCACAGACAAGTGGGAGCAGCTCGCTAAGGGTCCAGGAGGCAACGTCTACGTCCTCGGCACCAGCGGTGGCTGTCTGTCACAGCGGCTGGTCATCGCCAAGTACAGCCCTGGAGGCCGGCGGCTGTGGGTGCGGACCTTCACAGGAAAGACACTGGGTGGTACCACAGGCGAGGCGCTTGCCGTGGACGGCAAGGGCAACGCGTTCGTGACCGGCCACGAGACCTATTCAGGCACGGGCGGCAGGCACATCTTCCTCTTCAAGCTAGCGAACCGTACGGGCAAACGGATCTGGCTCAAGCGCTTCGACGGCCCAGCCACCGCGGGCAACGACTTGGCCTATGATCTGGCTCTGGGGCCCAAGGGAGCCATCTACGTCTGCGGTACCACCACCGCCGTCGCAGGAGGCCTCGACGCTCTCCTGCTCAAATACATCGACAAAGGTCGCCGCGCCACACGCGTGTGGAAGCGCACGTACAGCAACCCCGCAGCGCCGCCACTGCTCGACGAGGATGTCGCGCGCAGCGTCGTCCGCGACAGTAAAGGCCGCATCTACTTCGGTGGATACAGTCACGACGGCGTCAGCCGCGCCAACGCGTTCATACGGCGCGTCACGACCAAGGGCAAGACTGTGTGGACCAAGCGGTTCGACCACATGGGCAGCGGCGGCGACGAGATACTCGACGACTTGGCCGCCGGTGGGGGCTTTGTAGCCGGCGGCGGCTACCAGACGCCAGCGCCGCCACCCGACTTCGCCTCAGATTATGACGCCTTCGTCGTGCGCATCGCGGCGGACGGCAGCAACGCTCGGTACGACATCGTCGATACCGTTCTTGGATACTCGATGGTCAATGACGTCGCCGTCGATGCGTCGGGCGACATCGTCGCTGCGGGTAGACACGAGATCGGCACCACGAGCGTGTACGCCGCCTGGCTCACCAAGTGGGACCGGGGCCTCACGTGGGAGTGGACTCGCACCTACGAGTCGCCCGCGGTGGGCCAGTCGGCCATATTCGACTCCGTAGCCACCGGCGCGGGCGGCAGTATCTACTGCGGTGGGCAGTCGAACACCGGCTTCATCACCGGCTTCGACTTCCTGCTGGTCAAGTACTCAGCCGGCGGCGTACGGCAGTGGGCCGACCCCTACGACGACAAGCTTGCGAGCCACTCGGATCACTGCCAGGCGGTGCTCTACGTCGGCGGCAGCAGGCCAGGAGTCTATGGAGCCGGACGCGGG